>NZ_WMBF01000260.1:0-8754 GCF_019400875.1 Streptomyces anatolicus
GAGGAGTTCACGCGCGTACAACTGCTCCACATGCTGCGACAGGACGAGCACCGGCAGCCCCGGCCTGGCCCGGCGGGCGGCCAGCGCGCACTGCAGGCCCTCGTCGGTGTGGGACGGCGGGAGCCGGACGTCGACGACGGCGACGTCCGGCCGCAGCTCAGCGAGGGCCTTGGTGAGTTCGGGCCCGCTCTCCACGGCCGCCGCGATCTCGAAGTCGAACGCCTCCAGCATCCGCACCAGGCCGTCGCGGAGCAGGAAGAGGTCTTCGGCTAGGACAACGCGCAAGGGATCTCCATGGTCACCATGGTCGGACCGCCCGCGGGGCTGCTGACGGCCAGTACGCCGTCGAATGTACCGAGTCGGCGTTCGATCCCGCTCAGCCCGGAGCCCGCCCCGAGAGCGGCGCCGCCCTTGCCGTTGTCGGTGACCGCGATGCGCAGCATGCCGTCGGCGTGGTGCACGTCCACCCAGATCCGCTCGGCCCCCGCGTGCTTGATGGCGTTCGTCAGCGACTCGCTCACCGCGAAGTACGCCGCCGACTCCACCGGCGCCTCGACCCGGCCCGCCAGCTCCACATCGACCTCCGTGGGGACCGGCAGCCGCAGCGCGAGGGCCTTCACCGCGTCCCCGAGGCCCCGCTCGGCGAGGACCGGCGGGTGGATGCCGCGCACCAGGTCACGCAGCTCGGTCAGCGCCTCGCCGGAGTCCTGCCGCGCCTTGGCGAGCAGCTGCTTGGCCCTGGCCGGATCCGTCTCGATCAGCGCCTCGATGGTGCCGAGGTCCATGCCCATGGCGACCAGACGGGCCTGCGCCCCGTCGTGCAGATCGCGCTCGATGCGGCGCAGCTCGGCGGCGGAGTTGTCCACGGCGTCGTGCCGGGTCTCGGTCAACCGGTCGACGCGCTGCGCCAGTTGGCGCTCCCGCATGGCCGGGGTGGGCGCCAGGAACGTACGGGCGAGGAGGAAGTGGGAGCGTACGAGGGAGGTGTTGACGACCACGCCGAGCAGGAAGAAGCCCACGCCGAGCGCCGCGGCCTGGTTCGCGGTGGACTGCGAGGTGACGTGGATCCAGGCGAACCACTCGCCGCCGCCCGCCTCGTGGATGGGCTTCCACACGCCGAGCGCGAGCACCCAGCCGTACAGCATGTAGAGCGGCAGCGCCGGGGGGAGGATCGCGAGGATGAAGCCCGCGGTCATGTTCACCAGGAGCCACTGGAGGTCGCGCCAGGTCGCCGGGTCCTTCAGCATCAGCGAGCAGCGCTCCACCTGCCCGGTCAGGCCCGACCGCGTCCCGGCGGGAAAGGGGCGGTAGGGCGACGGGATCTGGACGCCGGACCACTCGGCGGCCCGCGCGCGGTGGGCGTCGGCGTACTTGCGTACGCCCATGAGGACGGCCGGGGTGGTGAGGAAGCCGATCCCGAGCAGCAGGAACGCGAGCGAGACGACCGAGAACACGAACAGGACGATCGACCCCACCAACGAGACGATCGCCAGATAGAGGCCCCGGGCCCCCGCGATCACTGCGTCCTTCACTCTCGTCATGGCATCCATCCCTCTCGGCGGCTACGGCGTCGCCCAGTCTCGCCTGTGCCACGTGCCCAGGTCACGGGGCCCGCCACCCGGGCCGGGGTGTACCTGACGACACCCCCTGACCTCGCCCTGCGCTTCCCGCGGAGGGGGCCTCGGCGGCTGGGGCGCGAAGGCGCCGCTTCCTAGCGTGAGGCACGTCTTATCCGACGCTTACTTGCGCAGACTGATGGGGGGAAGCGCCATGAGGCGAAACCTCGCGGCACGACTTGGGGTGTGGAGCGCACACCACCGCAGAACGGCCGTGCTCGGCTGGCTGGCCCTGGTGGTGCTCGCCACGGTCCTCGGCGGGGCCAGCGGCACGGTCACCGCGACCGACGACGAGATGGGCGTCGGCGACTCGGGCCGGGCCGCCGGGATCCTCAAGGACGCCGGCATCGACGAGCCCGCGGGCGAACTCGTCATGGTCACCGCCCGGACGCCCGACGGCTGGCGCGAGGTGGCGGCCGACCTGTCGAAGGCGCTGACGGCGACCGGTGACGTGACCCGCCTCCAGGAGCCGCTGCGCTCCGAGGACGGCAAGGACGCGCTGCTCCGCTTCGAGATCAAGGGCCCATCGGACGAGGCGGCCGACCGCGTCGAGCCGGTGCTCGACACCGTCGCCGAGGCGAAGGAGGCGGGCGCGGCGCACGGCATCGCGATCCATCAGTTCGGCGAGGCCAGCTCCGAGAAACACCTCTCCGACCTGCTCGCCGACGACCTGAAACGGGCCGAGTTCACCGCGGTGCCGCTCGCCCTCGGCATCCTCCTCGTCGCCTTCGGCGCGGTGGTCGCGGCGCTGCTGCCGGTCGGCCTCGCGCTCACGGCGTGCGTGGCGGCGTTCGGACTGCTCTCCCTCGCAAGCCATCAGCTGCATCTGTTCGAGACGACGTACTCCGTGATGTTCCTGATGGGCCTCGCGGTCGGCGTCGACTACTGCCTGTTCTATCTGCGCCGCGAGCGGGACGAGCGGGCGGCCGGACACGACGCGGACACCGCGCTGCGGATCGCCGCCGCCACCAGCGGGCGGGCCGTCCTCGTCTCGGGCCTTACGGTGATGGTCGCGATGGCGGGCATGTTCCTGTCCGGGCTGCTCCTCTTCAAGGGCTTCGCGGTCGCCACGATCCTGGTGGTGTGCGTGGCGATGCTCGGCTCCGTCACGGTCCTTCCTGCGCTGCTCGCCGGGCTCGGCGACCGGATCGACGCGGGCCGCGTCCCGTTCCTGAACCGCCGCGCCAAGAGGGGCGGCACGCGTGCCGGAGGCGGTACCGCGTCCTCGGGTGGTGCTGTCGCCAGCAGGCTGCTGCGGCCCGTCCTCGCACGCCCCAAGTTCTTCGCCGTCGGCGCGACGGTGCTGCTCCTCGCGCTCGCCGCGCCCGCGCTCGGCATGAAGACCGAACAGCTCGGCCTGGAGAAGCAGTTCGGCTCCGACGCCCCGCTCTCCATCGCCTACAAGAAGATCACCGAGGAGTTCCCCGGCGGCCCCGCCCCGGCCCGCGTGGTCGTCGAGGCGGACGACATCGGCGCCCCGAAGGTGCGCGACGCCCTCGACACCCTGACGAAGCAGGCGGGCGACGGTGCCGAACTCACCGTCCACAAGGCGGCGGACGTCGCCGAGATCGAGGTGCCGCTGCCGGGCGACGGCACCGGCGCCGAGGCGAAGAAGGCGCTCGGCGAACTGCGCGACGACACGGTCCCCGCCGCCTTCGAGGGCGTGGCCGCGACGGCGTACGTGGGCGGCGACCTGGCCTCGTCGGAGGACTTCAGCGACCAGCTCGGCAGGGGCATCGTCCCCGTCTTCGCCTTCATCGCCGCGGTGACGTTCCTGCTGATGCTCCTCAGCTTCCGCTCGGTGGTGATCGCGGTGACGTCGATCGCCCTCAACCTGCTCTCCGTGGGCGCCGCGTACGGCGTCATGACCGCCGTCTTCCAGCACGGCTGGGGCGCGGAGCTGATCGGCTCGGAGCAGGTCGGCGCGATCGAGAACTGGATGCCGCTCTTCGTCCTCGTCGTCCTCTTCGGCCTGTCGATGGACTACCACGTGTTCGTGGTCTCCCGGATCAGCGAGTCCCGGGAGCGGGGCATGGACAACCGCGCGGCGATCCGCGAGGGCGTCACCCGCACGGCGGGAGCGGTGACGGGCGCGGCCGTGATCATGGTGGCGGTCTTCGCGGTCTTCGGCACGCTGTCGATGCAGGACATGCAGCAGATGGGCGTGGGCCTCGGCGTGGCGGTCCTGCTCGACGCCACGGTGGTCCGCATGGTCCTGCTGCCGTCGGTGATGGCGCTGCTGGGGGAGCGCAACTGGCGTACGCCGCGCTGGCTTTCGTGGCTCCCGCGGGTCTCCCACGAGGAGGCGGGGCCGACCGCCCCGCTTCGGACCGGGCGCCACAACTCCCCGGTGGCGAGCAGGCGTTGACGCGGCCGTGACGACGGCCCCCTGTGCGGAGTGACCGCACAGGGGGCCACGCGCCCACTACAGGCCGAGCGCCTTCGCCTCCTTGTCGGGGGCGAGGCCGACCACCGGCCGGTCGGGCCGCCGCGGCGGGGTCCCGCCGATGGACTGGAGCCATTCCCATGTGCCGCGCACCGTCTCGGCGACGGGCCTCGCCTTGAGCCCCGCGGCGATCGCCTTCTCCGACGAGGTCCGGTGCATCGTGTCGTGCAGCTCACCGGGTGCCAGCCAGACCGGCAGCTCCATCCACTGCTCGATGCCCGCCTCCAGCACCACTTCGGGAGCCGTCCAGCGCAGCTCGAGGCCAGGGCCCCCGGCGACCTGCGCGCACGCGTCGAGCAGCTCGCCCATCGTGAACCGGCCCATGGGGCTGACCAGGTTGTACGGCCCGTGCAGCTGCGCGGCGGCCGCGTCGAGGACCCACTCCGCGAGGTCCCGCACGTCGACGTACTGGATCTCCAGGTCCCGGGGGCCGGGGGCCAGCACCGGCCCGCCCCGCGCCATCCGGTTCAGCCACCACGGCAGCCGGCCGATGTTCTCGTACGGGCCGAGGATCAGCCCTGCCCGCGCGAGGATCGTCCGCTCGGCGCCGAACGCGTCGATCGCCGCCAGCTCGCCGCCCCGCTTGTCCTCCGCGTACGCCGTCGCCTCCGCGTCGAGGTCACCGTCCACCACGGGGAAGCTCTCGTCGGACCCGGCCTCGCCCGGGTAGCGGTACACGGAACCGCTCGACACGTACACATACCGCCCCGCGCGCCCGGCGAGCAGCCGCGCCGAGTCCCGTACGACATGCGGCGCGCCCGACCAGGTGTCGACCACCACGTCCCACTCGCCCTCGCCGAGCCCCGCGAGGCCGCCTTCCTCCGTACGGTCGCCGTGGATGACCCGGGTCCCCTCGGGCGCCGCGTGCCGGCCGCGGTGGAAGACGGTCACCTCCCAGTCGCGGACCAGCGCGGCCTCGGTGACGGCGCGGCCCACGAACTCGGTACCACCCAGCATCAGAAGTCTCATGAGGGTGACTCTGCCCTGGTGGGAGGGGGCAGGGGAACGACTTCTGCTCCCAGCAGAGAGCGAACCCCGCTCAGCGGGAGACCGGCGGCGCGTACTTGTAGCCCACCCGCCGCACGGTCTGGATCGCCCTGCGGTGCTCGGCGCCGAGCTTGCGCCGCAGCCGCGCGACATGGACGTCCACGGTGCGGCCGTCGCCCACGTGGCCGTACCCCCACACCGTGGTCACCAACTGGTCCCGGGTGTGCACCCGGTGGGGGTGCGCGACGAGGTGCGCGAGGAGTTCGAACTCCAGATACGTGAGGTCAAGGGGCCGCCCGTCGACCTCGGCGGAGCGCCGCACGGGGTCGACGCTGACCGGCCCGGTGACCGGCGGCCGGGGCTCGGCCGGCTCCTGCGCCGCGGCCGGTACGAGGACGAGGTAGCCGACCATCGGCGGCTGGCCCGGCAGAGTCGGCAGGGCGTGCTGGGGCGCGGGCAGCCAAGTGGTGCCCGGCGGCAGGAAGTCGGGGATGTGCGCCACCTCGTCCGGGGCGACGGCCCGCAGGCGCCCCCGGGCGGCGGGGGCGGAGGCGGTCGCGGGGGCGGCAGCGGCAGCGGCAGCGGCAGTGAAAGTACGGGAGTTAGCCATGGCAGGTCAGCTCTTTCGCGCGAAGAAAGGAGTCGTCGAGAACGAGACGTACGTCGTTACGTCGTGCGCGTCAGGCGAAGGCCGGGGTGAACGGCTTTAGAAGGCCCGCGCGTTCGTCGCGCGGCAACACACCCGGTCGAAGTCGTGATGCTGACGGGAGGGCCAGAAAGGCTCGAGGTCGTCACGACCGGTCGAGGTGTTCTGGTGGCTGCCCATGCCCCCCATTGAATCAGATGACGACGACGGCGCCCACCGGTATCGGCGGGCGCCGTCGTCGAAGGCGTGCACGGCGGATCAGACCTGGCCGGCCTTCTCCAGGGCGGCGCAGCACGTGTCGACGAGGAGGCGCGTCACCACGTACGGGTCGACGTTCGCGTTCGGGCGGCGGTCCTCGATGTAGCCCTTGCGGTCCACCTCGACCTGCCACGGGATGCGGACCGAGGCGCCGCGGTCGGAGACGCCGTAGCTGTACTCGTTCCACGGGGCGGTCTCGTGCAGGCCGGTGAGGCGGTCGTCGATGCCGGCGCCGTAGTTCTTGACGTGGTCCATCGGCTTGGAGCCCTCGCCCAGCGACTCGCAGGCGGTGATGATCGCGTCGTAACCCTCGCGCATCGCCTTCGTGGAGAAGTTGGTGTGCGCGCCCGCGCCGTTCCAGTCGCCCTTGACCGGCTTGGGGTCGAGGGTCGCGGAGACCTTGAAGTCCTCGGCGGTGCGGTAGAGCAGCCAGCGGGCCACCCACAGCTGGTCGGAGACCTCCAGCGGGGCGAGCGGGCCGACCTGGAACTCCCACTGGCCCGGCATGACCTCGGCGTTGATGCCGGAGATGCCGAGGCCCGCCTTGAGGCAGTTCTCCAGGTGCGCCTCGACGACGTCACGGCCGAAGATCTCGTCCGAGCCGACGCCGCAGTAGTAGCCGCCCTGCGCGGCGGGGAAGCCGCCGACGGGGAAGCCGAGCGGGCGGTCGCCCTCGAAGAAGGTGTACTCCTGCTCGATGCCGAAGATCGGCTCCTGCGCGGCGAAGCGGGCCTCGACCTCGGCCAGTTCGGCGCGGGTGTTGGACTCGTGCGGCGTCATGTCCGTGTTGAGGACCTCGCACAGGACGAGTACGTCGTCGCCGCCGCGGATCGGGTCCGGGCAGGTGAAGACCGGCTTGAGGACGCGGTCGGAGGCGTGACCCTTGGCCTGGTTCGTGCTGGACCCGTCGAAGCCCCAGAGCGGCAGCTCGGCGCCCTTCGCGTCCTCCCCGAGGATCTTCGTCTTCGAACGGAGCTTCGCCGTCGGCGCGGTGCCGTCGATCCAGATGTACTCAGCCTTGAAGGTCACGGGTGCCTCATCCTTAGACGCTCGGTACGGCGCAGAACGTGCGGGTGCTGCGGTGCCGTGGTGATGAGCGGCAGCCTGGCAACCGGCGATTTCCCGGCCGTTGCTCTTGTGTGAACCCCGTGTTACCTGCGTCAGGAGTGGCCCACATCACTTGATGACCGCGTTCGCGGCGGCGATGACCAGGCCGATCGCCGCGTCCGCGCCGCCGATCAGGACCGCCGAGCGCCGCCGGTAGCCGACCCGCAGCGCGGCGAAGGTGCCCCAGCCGAAGAGGAGCGCGGCGTTCAGGAGCAGCCCGGCGCAGGTGACGGGCGGCTCGGGCCAGCCGAAGGCTCCGGCGAGCAGCAGCAGGGCCACCGTGGGCCAGCAGGCGACGATGACCGGCCACTCGTCGACGAGCGCCAGGCCCAGCTGGCGCCAGCGGTGGATGCCCGCGCCCGGCCGGTGGGTGCACATGTGGTGGGCGTAGCCGTGCGCGAGGCCGGCCGTGCCCGCGGTCACCATGATCCAGGCCGCGTCGTAGAGGGGCGTGTAGACGGCGTCCCCCGAGTGCAGCGCGGCCAGCAGCGCGCTCGCGAGGACGGTTCCGTATACGCCTCCGAACAGCCAGCTCCGCACGGCGCTCCTCTCCCCGCCCCGGAACCCTCGTCCGGGCGGCAGCCCGTCTGGTGCCCTTGGCTGCGTACGGTTATGTAACGGTTTGCCGGAGTTCTCCCATCGGTCGACGGGCGAGGGCTCGCTCCCGCCAGGCGCCCGGTGCCCGGCGCCCCGGGCGGGTGCGCCGGTAGGGTGCGTGCCGTTGCCCGTTGCCCGTTGCCCGTTGCCCGTTGACCGCTGGCCGGGCGCAGAGGCGGAGGAGACCCGATCCCATGGCTGACACGGACGCGTTCCAGGCGGCGTACGACGCGCTCCTCGCCAAGTGGCCCGAGGGGACCACGACCCGGACCGTCCCCACGCCCTTCGGGGACACGCACGTCACCGTCCACGGCTCCGATGGCGCCGGTGACGGCGTTCCGCTCGTGCTGCTGCCCGGCGGCGGGGCGACGGGAGTCAGCTGGTTCGTGAACGCCGCCGAACTCTCCCGTACGCGCCGGGTGTTCGCCGTCGACCTGATCGGGGAACCCGGGCGCAGCGGCCGAGAGGAGCGGCGGCCGATCAGGACCGTGGCCGACCTGACGGCCTGGCTCGACGCCCTGCTCGACGGCCTGGGGATACCGGCGGCCGACCTCGCAGGACACTCGTACGGGGCCTGGATCGCCCTCCACTACGCGCTGCGCGCCCCCGGCCGCGTACGGCGCCTGGTCCTCCTCGACCCCACCCAGTGTTTCGCGGGCTTCCGCCCCGGCTATCTGCTGCGCGCCCTGCCGACACTGCTGCGCCCCTCGGGCAAGGTCACGCGCGCCTTCCTCGCCTGGGAGACCCGCGGCGCCCCGCTCGACGCCGACTGGCTCGCCCTCCAGGAGCGCGCGGCCGCCTTCCCCTCCGCCAGGCCGGTCACGGGCCCGCGCCCGGCCCCGGCCTCCCTGCGCGAGCTGCGTCTTCCGGTGCTGCTCCTCCTGGCGGCCCGCAGCCGCGCCCACGACATCCGCAAGGTCGCCGCCCGGGCCCGCGCCCTGCTCCCCGACGTGACGGTGGCGACCCTGCCGGACGTCTCGCACCACGCGCTCCCGCATGCGCGGCCCGCGGAGCTGGACCGGGCGGTGACGGAGTTCCTGGCGTCGCCACCGGCGCCGTAGTCGGCCGCGACGTCAGCGGCAGCGGGGGGACGGGGG
>NZ_WMBF01000261.1:0-8737 GCF_019400875.1 Streptomyces anatolicus
GTACTGCTCCCTGACCTCCCGGTACCGCAGCAGCTCCGCCGCCACCGGATCGAGGACCCTGGCCCGCCCGCACCCGGCCGCCGCCTCCCGGAGCCGGCGTTCCGCCTCGTGCCCGTACCGGCGCGCGGGCCCCCGCGCCGCGATCCGGCTCGCCCACTCCACACACGGGCCGCCCACGATGCCCACCAGCATCAGCAGCACCGGCACCCCGAGGTTCGGCTCGGAGATCCCGATGATCTGCCCCACCAGCCAGAGCCCGCCGACGACTTGGAGCATCGTCATCGCCGCCTGCGCGAGCACCGCCACCGGCCACCACCCGGGCCGCGGCGGCCGCCCGCCCGGCACGCCCGCCGTCACCGCCAGCTCGTCCAGCGCCTCGGGCAGCCCCTCGGCGCCGCGCGCCGCGGCCTCCCGCACGGCCTGCCCCCAGGGCACGGGCAGCCCCGCCGCCGCCTCGTCGGCCACCGTGCGCACGGCGTGCTCCACGCGCTGGCGCGCCGTCGCCTCCTCGTCCACCGGGGCCGGTCTGAGGGAGAGCGTGTCGCTGTGCGGGGAGCGCTGACCCTCGTACCACCGCCAGAGCTTCAGCCACGGGTCGCCGCACGCCTTGCCCGCGTGCCTGCGCCAGGCCCGCTCCGCCGCGTCGCCCGCGGCCGCCGCGCCCACCGCGTCGGCGAGGCGGTCCGCGAACTCCTCGCGGGCCTCCTCGCTGAGCCCGACACGTCCGCGGTTGCGGCCGCCGGGCGACCCGGCCACGTACACCGGACGCAGCCGTTCCGCGGCGGCGTCCAGATCCGCGGCGATCCGGCGGGCCGCGGCGCCCCGCTCCTGGGTGAACTGGCCCAGCGCCTCGCGCAGTTCACCGAGTCCGTCACCGGTCAATGCGGAGAGCGCGAGCACCGTGGCGCCCGGTTCGCCGTGTTCGCCAAGGGCGATGCCGTCCTCGTCGAGGAGGCGCCGCAGGTCGTCGAGGACCTGGTCGGCGGCGTCGCCGGGCAGCCGGTCGATCTGGTTGAGGACGACGAAGGTGACCTCGGCGTGGCCCGCCATGGGCCGCAGATAGCGCTCGTGGAGCATCGCGTCGGCGTATTTCTCCGGGTCGACGACCCAGATGACGGCGTCGACGAGCGCCAGGATCCGGTCGACGTGCTCCCGGTGCTCGCCGACGGCCGAGTCGTGGTCGGGCAGGTCGATCAGTACGAGCCCCTGGAGTTCATCGGTGCCGGGCCCCTGGAGGGGGCGGCGGCGCAGCCGTCCGGGGATGCCGAGCCGGTCGAGCAGGCCCGCGGCGCCATCCGTCCAGCTGCACCCGATGGGCGCGGCGGTGGTCGGCCTGCGTACGCCCGTCTCCGAGATCATCACGCCGGCCAGGGAGTTGAAGAGCGTGGACTTGCCGCTGCCCGTGGCGCCCGCGATGGCGACGACGGTGTGCCGTTCGGAGAGCCTGCGCCGGGCGGCGGCCTCGTCGAGCACCCGGCCCGCCTCGGCGAGCGTGCCGCTGTCCAGGCGGGTGCGGGAGAGCCCGACGAGTTCGCGCAGCGCGTCGAGCCGCTCGCGCAGGGGTCCTTCGTAGGAAGTGGGCGCCCCGGAGCCTTCGTACGACGTGGGGGACCCTGTCCCTTCGTACGAAGTGGGGGCCCTTGAGGGAACGTATGCGCGGACTTCGGTGTTCGCGGGCTGTTGCCCTTCGGCGACGCGGCGGGCGATGAGGCCGTCGTCCCAGGCCTCTTCGGAGCAGTCGGGTGACCGGCCGGGCCCCCCGGAACGCTCCTTCCGCTCTTCCCGCTCTTCCCGCTCCTCCCGGTCTTCCCGCTCCTCCCGCTTCTCCCGCTCGTCGCGTTCGGTGTGGTCAGTGACGGCAGTCACCGGATCACCTCTCCTTCTGCAGTACGGACAGGGCGGCGATCAGCTCGGCCTGGGGTTCGGGATGCACCTCTAGGGCGTCCAGGGGAGCGAGCCGCCGTTCGCGCTCGGCGGCGAGGACCTTCTCCAGGTAGTCGGTCAGCAGGCGCCCGCCGCGGTCGCGCAGCCGGACCGCGCCCTGGGCGCCGATCCGTTCGGCGAGGATCTCCCCGGCGGCGCGGGCGCGGTGCCCGCCGAGGAGGGCGGTGGCGAGCAGCGCGGCGACGACCTCGGGGTCGGGCAGCGGGGTCTTGTCGACCTTCTCCAGGCCGCGCACCTCGTCCTCGGCGTACTCCTCGAGGACGCGCCGCCATCTGCGTACGGCCATCCCGATGCGGTGCTCGGCGCTCTCCGCGCGCGGGTCGCGGCCGGCGAGTCCGGGGACGTCGGCGGCGGGTTCGCGCCGCCAGGCCTCGTCGATGCGTTCGTCGGCCGCCGTGACCGCGCACAGCAGCAGCGCCTCCAGGCTCTCGGCGATGGCGTCGAGCAGTTCGCCAGGGCCGCAGTCGAGCGGGTAGCTGCGCCACCGCTTCAGGGCGTTGCCCGCGAGGACCCCGCCCGCCTGCAGACGGCCCGTCACGCGCGCGTGCTCGTTGTCGTACGCCTCGTCGACGGCGGCGGTGAGCCGCACCGCGGCGGCGTGCTGGGCGGCGACGGCGCTCGCCAGTTCGGGCAGCCGGGAGTCGAGCGAGCGCAGGACGCCGCGGGCCGTGCGGGCGATGGCGTGGGCGCGGGCCGCGGGCTCCTGGACGCGGCTGGTGAGCCAGGCGCGCAGCGGTGCGACGGCGTTGGCGGGGAGCAGCCCGCCGCCGCCCGCGGACTCGGGCAGCTCGGGGACGGTGAAGCGCGGCACGTCACCGAGGCCGGCCTTGGCGAGGAGGGCGCCGTACTGCCGTGAGACCTCGCTCACGACCTGGTGGGGCACGCGGTCGAGGACGGTGACGAGGGTGGCGTCGTGCTCCTTGGCGGTACGCAGCAGATGCCAGGGCACGGCGTCGGCGTACCGCGAGGCGGTGGTGACCATGACCCATACGTCGGCCGCGCAGATCAGTTCGGCGGCCAGGACGCGGTTGTCGGCGATGAGGGAGTCGACGTCGGGGGCGTCGAGGAGGGCGAGGCCGCGCGGCACGCTGTGGGCGGTCTCGATCCGCAGGGCGCGCTCCTGCTCGTCACCGCCGAAGCCCGGCAGATCGTCCTCGGGTTCGCCGTCTCCGTCCCCCTCCCCGTCCTCCGTGCTCTCCTGCGGGGGCATCCACACGCGCGTGAGGTCGGGCAGTACGCGCATCCCGGCGAACCAGTGATGGTCGTCCGGATGGCAGACGAGCACCGGCGTACGCGTCGTGGGCCGCAGCACACCCGCCTCGCTGACCTGTCTCCCCACGAGGGAGTTGACCAGCGTGGACTTGCCCGCGCCGGTGGACCCGCCGATGACGGCGAGCAGGGGCGCTTCGGGTGCCTTGAGCCGGGGCACCAGATAGTCGTCGAGCTGTGCGAGCAGCTCATCGCGGTTGGCACGCGCGCGTGGCGCCCCCGGAAGGGGGAGCGGAAAGCGTGCGGCGGCGACACGCTCGCGCAGGGCGGAGAGTGCGTCAAGCAATTGAGGCCGTACGTCCAAGGTCACCACATGCGAAGAATGCCCAATTTTGGCGGCTTTCTGAAGCATATGGACGCCTCTGCGCGCCGATCGGACACAGGGGATGGAAGGGACGACCGCGGGCGCAGGCATAACGAGTGCACAACACCCGGGGCGTGAGGCGTCAAAAGCGATGCGAGATTCGCACCTGCCTGCGATTATCAGGACCGCTTCACCGAACCTCCACATCGTGGCGCGGAGGCGAAGCACCGGGGACAGGGTCCCGGGAGCCCTATCCTTGTCCCCGGCAAGGTCACGGATCTCCCCCACGTCCGCCCCGTGCCACCCGGCCACACCTGGCCCCCGTAGCTCAGTGGATAGAGCAGGCGCCTTCTAAGCGCTTGGCCGCAGGTTCGAGTCCTGCCGGGGGCGCCAACAGCCTCTCCCGCGCGCCCGGTAGCGGCGCGCGCGCCTCTGCGCGGTGCCGCTCTACAATGAGGCCCCACGCCGCCGACCTGGGGTTTTCGCGCGTGGCCTGGCACGGACCGGAGAGGTTGCGAGCAAGCTTGAGATGCGCTACCCACACTGACCGCGAGCCGCGAGCCGCGAGCCGCGAGCCGCGAGCCGCGAGCCGCGAGCCGCGAGCCGCGAGCCGCGTAACCTGCGCTGAGCGCGAGGGGGTTCGGGGTGGGCGCGCGGTCCGCTGACATTCCGTTCCTGCGCGTCCCTGTCGGGCACGACGCCCACCGCTGGAGCACATTTCCCGGTGAGCGCAGGCTCGTCGTCGCCACGCGCACCCTCACCTCGACGATCCGCGTCCTGGAGACACTGCCCTCGGTGCTGCGCGCGGACCCCCGCGTGACGGTCGTCTTCGCGCATGACCCGACCTCCGCCTTCGGCGACGGCTCGCTCGATCTGCTGTACGACTCGGGCTGCCGTGTCATGCCGTGGGACCAGTTGGCCCACATCGACCCCGACCTGATCCTCAGCGCGAGCGAGAACATCGAGGTGCCGGAGGGGGATTGCCCGGTCCTCGTGCTCCCGCACGGCATCGGTTTCCAGAAGTACGTGCCCGACTCCCGCGCCCCGCGCAGCCGCCTGTCCGGCGTGGCGCCCGACGCGCTCCTCGAAGCGGGCCGGGCCTGGACGGCCGTATCGCACCCGGAACAGGAGCGGCAGCTGCTCGCCGCGCATCCGAAGAGCGCCGGGCGCACCCTGCTCATCGGCGATCCCTGCCTCGACGAACTGCTCGTCAGCGCGGACCGGCGTGACGGCTACCGGCGCGCGCTCGGGGTAGCGGACGGTCAGCGCCTTGTGCTGGTCAGCTCGACGTGGGGGCCGACCTCTCTCATCGGCCGCGACCCCGGGCTGCCCGCGCGCCTGCTCGCCGGCCTGCCCTGGGACGAGTACCGCGTCGCGCTGGTACTGCACCCGAACGTGTGGGCGGCCCATGGCGCCTGGTACCTCCGCGCCCTGCAGGCCGAGGCGCTCGACGCGGGTCTCCTGCTGATCCCGCCGGTGCACGACTGGCGCCCCGCGCTCGTGGCCGCCGACGCCGTCATCGGCGACCACGGCTCGGTCACGCTGTACGGCGCCGCGCTGGGCAAGCCCCTGGCGCTCGCCGCGTACGGCACGGACGCCGTGCCCGGCACCGCGGGCGCCGACCTGGCGGGGCTCGCACCCCGCTACGACCCCGAGGCGAGCCCGCTGCCGCAGATCGAGGCCGTCGTACGCGACCACGCGGACGAGCCCGAGCGGTACGCACCGGTGGCCGCCCGTGCCTTCGACACGCCGGGCACCGCGCTCGCCCGGCTGCGTACCGCCCTGTACGACCTGCTCCGGCTTGAGCCGCCCGCGGCCGCCGCCCCGCCCGCCCCGCTCGCGCTCACGGCACCGGGCAACTCGGCGGCGGCTGTCGCCTCCTGGGTGGTCGGCTCCCACATGGAGGTGGACGCCGGGGGCCGGGTCACCGTGCGCGTCAGCCGTGTTCCCGCCGCGGTCGCCGACGTACGGGGCGAGGAGGACGCCGATGTACCGGGCGACGAGGACGTCGACGTACGCGGCGAGGAGGAGGGCGACTTCTCCTCGCGTCTCGGCGCCCGGTACTCGCGTCTCGGCGCCCGGTACTCGCGTCTCGGCGCCCGGTACTCGCGTCTCCGCGCCCGGTACTCGCATCTCTGCGTCCGGCCCGACGAGGAACGCGACCGGCGGCTGACCGAGAGCGCCTCGGTCCTGGTGGCCTCCGCCCCCGCGCCCACACCGGTCGCGGCCCTGCGCTGGGTGCGGGACGCGCTGGCCGACCGGCCCGGGAGTCTGCTGGCCGCGACCGCGCTCTCCTCCGGGGAGTGCCTGGTGGCCCTCCGCGACGGCCGGACCGTCCTGGCCCCGGCCGCCCCCGGCGCCATGGACCCCGGGCTGGTCGCCGCGGTCGTCTACACCCTGCTCCGGGCGGGTCGCCCGCCGACGGGCGGCCCGGTGACCCTGCGCGTCGGGGACACACGGAACGACATCGAGCTGCTGCGCCCAAGTGCCCCACTACACACCCCTCCTTGATCACACTACGGTGGTCGACGACACGCAGGCCGACGCTGATACGGCAGCCCGGCCGGTACGTGAAGGGGGCTCCCCGGTGGCAGTCGAGGTGGCGGCGATCGCCGCGTCGGGGGCGACGACCACACTGGTCGGACTCGCGGTCACCGACGCGTGGACGCGTACGCGGACCCTGCTCACCCGGCTGTTCAGCCGGCGGCGGGAGGGCGCCGGGACGGGGGACGCCGACGCGGAGGACGAGCAGCTGCGGGCCGCCGTGGAGCAGGTGGCGGCGGCGCTGCGGTCAGAGGACCAGCACAGTCTGGGGGACGCCACGGACCGGCTGCGGCGCAGGCTTCGGCACGCGCTGCGGGAGGAGTCCGAGACGGCGCGGGAACTCGTCGTACTGCTGAGCGAGTTGCACGAGGAGGGCGGGCAGGGGTCCGCCTCCGCGGCGGCCCGGGCCAGGCCTCCCGCCCAGGCGCTGACCGGCATCTCGTACGACGTACCGCCCGCGCCGCGCCCCGACGGGCCGCCCTCTCAAGTCCCCTCGCTCCGGACTCGCTTCATCAACCGGTCCATGGAAATCGCCGACCTGTCCGGCGCTGGGGCAAGCGACACGACCGGCGCCGACGTAGCCACCGTCTCGCACGTCGACGTGCGCGTCCTCGCCGGGCCGCCAGGGGTCGGCAAGTCCGCCCTGGCCCGGCACTGGGCGCACACGATGCGGGAGCGGTTCCCCGACGGGCGGCTCTACGTCGACTTCGCGGCGCTGCGCGCCCGTGCGGGCGTGGACGCGGGCGTGGGCGGGGGCGGTGGCGCGGACGTGACGGAAGCCGTCGGCCACTGTCTGCGGTCCCTCGGGGTCGACGACGCGCTCCTGCCGCCCTCCCTCGCCGAGCGGACCGCGCTCTTCCGTAGCCGTACGTCCGCGTTGCGGATGCTGCTCGTGCTGGACGACGTGACCGCGCCCGCGCAGGTGCGGGCCCTGATTCCGCAGGGGCCCGGCAGTGCCGTGCTCGCCACGAGCACCGCGCGGCTCGGTGAACTCGCCCTCGACGGCGCCCGGCCGCTGTCCCTGGAGCCCCTCACCCAGGACGCCGCGCTGCTCCTGCTGGCCGACCGGTGCGGCGAGGAGCGCGTCGCCGCCGATCCGGACGCGGCCCGCCGCGTCGCCGATCTGTGCTCCGGGCTCCCGGTCGCCCTCCAGGTGGCGGCGGCACGCCTGGTGAACGACCGCCGCCTCACGCTGGGGGCGCTCGCCGCCGAACTGGACGACGACAAGAGCCGGTTGCCGGCGCTCAGCGTGGGAGGCGAGTCACCGGTCACCGCCGTCCTGGACGCCTCCTACCGGCAGCTGACGCCGGAGCTGGCGCGCGGCTACCGGCTTCTCGGCCTCCTTCCCGGCCACTGCTTCGACACGGCGACGGCCGCCGCCGCGCTCGGCTCCGACGTGGGCGCCGCCCAGCTGCTGCTCGACGTACTGGAGGACATGAGCCTCCTTGAGACGGCGGAGGACCGCCGCTACCGGTTCCATGGACTCGTACGCGCCCACGCCCGCGCCCGCGCGTCGGCCGAGGAGCCGGAGAGCGCCGAACAGGACGTCGTACGCCGTGTCCTGACGCACTATCTGGTCCTCACCGCGTTCGCCGACCGCTCGGTGCGTGCCGACCGGACGCGGGTCGCCGATCTCCGTCCGCTCCTGGAGGGACGGGCGGACCCGTTCGCGGCGCGTGGCGGGCCCGGGCCGCTGGAGTGGCTGGAGGCCGAGCGGGCCAACATCATGGCGGTGCTGCGCGCCGCCGGTGCGCACCGGCTCCACACCCAGGGGTGGCAGCTGGCGGAGAGTTTCACCGTGCTGTTCCTGCACCACCGGCATCTCGGCGACTGGCGGGAGTCGCTGGAACTGGGCGCCCGCTACGCGCAGGCCGCGGTCGCCCCGGCGGCCGAGGCACGGCTGCGCAGCCTGCTCTCGCGCCCGCTCATGGACCTCGGCGAACATGAGCGGGCCGACCGGGAGTTGACGGCGGCCCTGGCCTGCGCCGAGGTGGCCGGCGACACGGTGCTGCTCGCGTCCGCGCTGGAGTTCTCCGGGCGCTACTGGGACCGGTTCGACCCGGCACGCGCGATCGCGGCGTACGAACGTTCCATGGAGCTGAACGCGCGGGCCGGCGAGGCGCGCGGGGCCGCCATCGCCGCCTTCTTCCTCGGCCGCGCCCAGGACGCGAACGGCGAGCCCGCGCAGGCGCTCGCCACGCTCCGGCGGGCCCGCGCCGACCTGCTCGCCCTGCCCGACCCCGACCACCGCATGGCGGCCCGGGCCCACGCCGCGCTCGGCCGGGCCCTCGACCACCTGGGCCGCACCGAAGAAGCCGTCCCCGCCCTGCGGGAGGCCGCGCGGGCGCTGCGGGAACGCGAGGCATACGCATACGAGGCCGAGGCCCTGCTTGATCTGGCCGCCCTCGCCGAACGCCCCGGCGCCGACCGCTCCCGCCTGCGGGAGGACCTGGCCAGGGCCCTGGCCATCCACGAGGAGATGGGCAGCCCCCGCGCCGAGGAACTGCGCGAACGGCTCCGCGCGGTCTGAGCGATGTACCGGTTCGCGAGAACAGGCCGCCCTGGGCGCGCCCGAGGGTGGGGACATGCTTGCCGTAATGTCTGGCCGTCCCGGGTGGAGCGGAACGACGTGGAGCAGGAGGGCTGTCTTGGTGCGGGCCAGGTGGCGTGTGGGCG
>NZ_WMBF01000262.1:0-8717 GCF_019400875.1 Streptomyces anatolicus
CAGACAACCCCCGGGGGCCCGCCCAGTCCGTGAGGCCCCCACCCGACGGACCGGCCCGGCGTGCGGTGTCCGCGCGCGCGTAGGAGCGTGAAGAGATGATCAGGGCTGCGGCCAGACGGCGCGACGCGGAAGAGCGCGACTGGTTGCTGCGTGGCACACCGCCCCCGCCATGGGTGCGCTGGCCCCCGCCGCTGCTGCTCCTCGCGATCATCTTCATCCAGCTGATCACCCCCAAGACGGTGGACCTGAGCTTCCTGGTCGCGGCCGTCCCACCACTGGCCGCGCTCTCCTACGGGCCCGCCGCCACCGCCCTGCTCGGCGGTCTCGTGGTCACGCTGCTCTCGCTGCCGGGCTTCGGGCTCGGCCACTCCGGCAGCAGCGACGAGCTGACGATCACCTTCATCGCGCTGCTCAGCGTGGTCTTCGCATGGGTGCGCAGCAGGCGCGAGGCCCAGCTGGTGACGGTCCGCACGGTCGCCGAGGCGGCCCAGTTCGCGGTCCTGCCGCCGCTGCCGGAACGGGTCGGCCGGGTGCGGTGCGCGGGCCTGTACCAGGCGGCGCAGCACGAGTCGCTGGTCGGCGGCGACTTCTTCGACGTACGCAGGGGCCCCGGTGTCGTACGCGCCCTGATCGGCGATGTGCAGGGGCACGGGCTCGCGGCCGTCGGCACGGTCGCGGCGCTGCTCGGCGCCTTCCGCGAGGCGGTCATCGACCAGCCCGACCTGGAGGGCGTCGCGGCCCGGCTCGACCGCAGGCTCGTCGTCGACTCCGAGGGCGACGAGCACGCGGAGCTTTTCGCGACGGCGGTGCTCCTGGAGTTCCCGGACGACTGCTGCGTCGTACGCGTCGTCTCCTGCGGTCACCCGCCGCCGCTGCTGCTGCGCGGCCCCGAGATCACCGAGCTGGAGGTGGCGTCGGGCCCCCCGCTCGGCCTCGGCATCGCGGGTCTCGCCCGGCCGGAACAGCTGACGGTGCCGCTGCTCGCCGGGGACCGGCTGCTCGGCCTCACCGACGGGGTGAGCGAGGCGCGGGACGCGTCCGGCACGTTCTACCCCCTGGCCGACCGGCTCACCGAGATGGTCAAGGCCGACCCGGACATCCTCGACGACCCGGCGGGCCTGACCGAACGGGTCTGGGCCGATGTCGTGCGCCATGCGGGGACGGTGCGGGACGACGTGACGATGATGGTGTTCGCGCCGGGGCCGTGCGAGGGGGAGCGGGAGGATCCTTCGCGGCCGGAGTAGGCGGCCGGAGCAGGTGGCCCGGAGTAGGTGGCCCGGAGTAGGCAGGCCGGGGCGGGCGCCCGCCCCGCAGCGGCCTCAGTCCGCCATGAAACGGCTCCACAGCTTCGGATAGCGCTGCGCCATCACCGCGTCGTCCTCGAAGTCCACCGGCGTGCCCTCCGGCTCCGGCGGGGCGGGCAGGATGCCGAGATCGGGTGCGACGAGGCCGGTGAGCTGCTCGTACGCCTCGTCGGCGGCGTAACCAAGCTCCTCGCCGTCGCCGTCCAGCTCCTCGTCGAAGTCGTCGAGGAGGTCGGCGAGCGCGTCGGGGTCGTGCACCGCGCCCTCGAAGACCTCCCGGCCCTGGCCGATCAGCCAGCACCGGAAGTAGTCGAAGGCGTCGTCGCTCGCGCCGCCGAGCAGCACCCAGGCCGCGCCCCACAGGTCCCAGCGGTAGGCGCGGTTGTAGCGGGCCTCGAAATGGCGGGCGAAGTCGAGGACGGCGTCCGGGTCGAACGCCAGCAGTCGCTCGACGAGCAGCTCGGCGTGGTCCTCGGGGTCGCCGCCCGCGGCCTCGCGAGTACTGTCCACGATCTCCCAGAACTCCGTCTCGTCCATCACGGATCCAGCATCGGTCCTGGGGAGTGGGGGCGCACGCGGAGTACGCCGGAATGCGGCTGTCTCGTTATGACGCACACGCCCTGCACGAACCGGAAAGACGGACAGGGGTTGTCGCCTTTTGGTGGAAGCCTCCAGACATGACCACCACAGAGCGCGCGAACACCTCCGTACAGGCCCTCGACGAGCCGGCCCAGGCCCTCAAGGGCAAGATCGCCCTCGTCGCGGGCGCCACCCGGGGCGCGGGCCGTGCCATGGCCGTGGAACTGGGCCGTGCCGGGGCCACCGTGTACGTGACGGGACGGACCACCCGCGAGCACACCAGCGAGGCCGGCCGGAGCACCGAGACCATCGAGGAGACCGCCGAACTCGTCGACGCGGCCGGTGGCAAGGGCGTCGCCGTACCCACCGACCATCTGGAGCCCGACCAGGTCGAGGCGCTGGTCGCGCGGATCGAGCGCGAGCAGGGCCGCCTCGACATCCTCGTCAACGACATCTGGGGCGGCGACCTCCACGTCCAGTGGGAGAAGAAGATGTGGGAGCACGACCTCGACAAGGGCCTGCGCATCCTGCGGCTCGGCATCGAGACCCACATCGTCACCAGCCGGTACGCGCTGCCGCTCCTCGTCAAGAACCCCGGCGGCCTGGTCGTCGAGGTCACCGACGGCACGGCCGAGTACAACGGCCCGAACTACCGCAAGCCCTTCTACTACGACCTCGCCAAGGCGGCACCCCTGCGCATGGCACGCGGCCTCGCCGAGGAGGTCGCGGAGTACGGCTGCACGGCGCTCTGCCTCACCCCCGGCTGGCTGCGCTCCGAGGCCATGCTCGACACCTACTTCAAGGTGACCGAGGACGACTGGCGCGCGGGCTGCGCGCAGAACCCGCACTTCGCGATCTCCGAGACGCCCACCTTGGTGGGCCGCGCGCTCGTCGCCCTCGCCTCGGACCCCGAAGTGGCGCGCCACAACGGCAAGTCGCTCTCCAGCGGGGGGCTCGCCAAGGAGTACGGCTTCACGGACGTGGACGGCTCGGCGCCCGACGCCTGGCGGTACCTGACGGAGGTCGACCAGGAGAGCGAGGTCGCGGACGTCAGCGGCTACCGGTAGAGCGCCGCCGAGCGCGCCGCCGCGTCCGCGAAGCGCGCGCGCAGGCTCAGCGGCTCCAGCACCTCCACCTCCGGGCCGAGCGCCATCAGCTGCGTGTACGCCACGTCCTCGTTCTCGACGGGCAGGGTGACCGTCACCCGGCCCGTCGCGTCCGGCTCGCCCGCCGACTCCATCGCCTCGCGGGCCACCGCGCGATCGGTGGCGTACGGCAGTTGCCGCACACCCGACGGGGTGAGCCGCACCACTGCCTCCGCGCGCAGGATCGCCCGCGCGAACTGCGCCGCCCGCTCCTCCCAGAAGGCGGGCAGGTCGAACTCCTCATCGCGTACGAAGCGTTCCTCGCCCGGGGCCACCTCGGTGAACCGGTCGATGCGGTAGACCCGGTACGCCCCGGAGTCGGGCACCCTCGCGCACAAGTACCAGACGCCCGCCTTCAGCACGAGCCCGTACGGCTCCAACTCCCGCTCCACCTCCCCCTCCTGGCGGCGGTAGCGGGCCGTGACCCGGCGGTCGTCCCACACCGCGTCCGCGACGGCCGGCAGCAGCTCGGGGGCGGGCGTCTCCTTGAACCAGCCCGGCGCGTCCAGGTGGAACCGCTGCGAGGCGTTCTGTGAGGCGTCCCGGAGGGAGGGCATGAGCGCCGCCGACACCTTCAGGCGGGCGGCCGACGCGGCGTCCTCCAGGCCCATCTCGCGCAGCGCGCCCGGTACTCCGGACAGGAAAAGGGCCTCCGCCTCGCTGCGGCCGAGGCCCGTCAGACGGGTGCGGTAGCCGCCGATGAGGCGGTAGCCGCCGGTGCGCCCCCGGTCGGCGTAGACGGGGACGCCCGCCTCCGACAGGGCCTGCGCGTCCCTCGTGATGGTCCGCTCGGACACCTCGAGCTCGGCGGCCAGCTCGGCGGCGGTCATGGAGGCGCGGGACTGGAGCAGGAGGACCATCTTGATGAGGCGGGCGGCGCGCATGGCCCCATGATGCCGTCACACACGGGTGCGGGCCCCCGCCAGTGGCAGGGGCCCGCACCTACATACCCGGCGAGGCTTACAGGCCGTACTTGGCCCGAGCCTCCTTCACCGCGGACGCGGGCACCTCGCCCCGGCGGGCGAGCTGCGCCAGCGCGGCCACGACGATCGACTCGGCGTCGATGCCGAAGTGGCGGCGCGCCGCGTCCCGCGTGTCGGAGAGGCCGAAGCCGTCCGCGCCGAGCGAGGAGTAGTCCTGCTCGACCCACTGGGCGATCTGGTCGGGGACCTGACGCATGTAGTCGGAGACGGCGAGCACGGGGCCCTGCGCGCCCTCGAGCGCCTTGCGCACGTAGGGGATGCGCTCCTCGCCGCGCAGCAGTGCCTCGTCCGCCTCCAGGGCGTCCCGGCGCAGCTCCGTCCAGGACGTGGCCGACCAGACGTCCGCGGCCACACCCCACTCCTCGGCGAGCATCTTCTGCGCGGCGAGCGTCCAGTGGATGGCCGTACCGGAGCCGAGCAGCTGGATGCGCGGGGCGTCGCCCGCGGGCGCCACGCCCGCCGACTCGGCCGTGTTGAAGCGGTACAGGCCCCGCACGATGCCCTCGTCGACACCCGCGGGCTTCGCGGGCTGCGGCATCGGCTCGTTGTAGACGGTGAGGTAGTAGAAGACGTTCGGGTCCTCACCCGGGGCCGCCTCGCCGTACATGCGGCGCAGGCCGTCCTTGACGATCGCCGCGATCTCGTACGCGAACGCCGGGTCGTACGTCAGCGCGGCCGGGTTGGTCGCCGCGATGACCGGGGAGTGGCCGTCCGCGTGCTGCAGGCCCTCGCCCGTCAGCGTCGTACGACCGGCCGTGGCACCCACCAGGAAGCCGCGGCCCAGCTGGTCGCCGAGCTGCCACATCTGGTCGGCCGTGCGCTGCCAGCCGAACATCGAGTAGAAGATGTAGAAGGGGATCATCGCTTCGCCGTGCGTCGCGTACGACGTGGACGCGGCGATGAAGTCCGCCATGGAACCGGCCTCGGTGATCCCCTCGTTGAGGATCTGGCCGTCCTTGGCCTCCTTGTAGTACATCAGCTGGTCGCGGTCGACCGGCTCGTACGTCTGGCCCTTGGGGGAGTAGATGCCGAGGGACGGGAAAAGCGACTCCATGCCGAAGGTGCGCGCCTCGTCGGGGACGATCGGCACCCAGCGCTTGCCGGTCTCCTTGTCGCGGACGAGGTCCTTGACCAGGCGTACGAAGGCCATGGTCGTCGCCACCGACTGCGAGCCGGAGCCCTTGTCGAAGGAGGCGAACGTCTTGTCCGCGGCGGCCGGCAGCGGGGCGAGCGGCTGCGTGCGGCGGGCCGGGGCCGGACCGCCGAGGGCCGCGCGGCGCTCCTGGAGGTAGCGGACCTCGGGGGAGTCGGCGCCGGGGTGGCCGTAGGGCACCTGGCCGTCGACGAACGCGCTGTCCGGGATCGGCAGACCCAGCAGGTCGCGCATGTCCTTGAACTCGTCCACCGTCAGCTTCTTCATCTGGTGGTTGGCGTTCTTGGACTCGAAGCCCTTGCCGAGCGTGAAGCCCTTGACCGTCTGCGCGAGGATCACGGTCGGCGCGCCCTTGTGGGTGAGCGCCGCACGGTAGGCCGCGTACACCTTGCGGGCCTCGTGGCCGCCGCGCGAGAGGTGGAAGCACTCGCTGATCTTGTCGTCGCTGAGCAGCTTGCCCAGCTCGACGAGGGCGGGCTCGGAGCCGAAGAAGTGCTCGCGGATGTAGGCGGCGTCGCGCGTCGCGTACGTCTGGAACTGCGCGTCCGGCACCTCGCGGAGGCGGCGGACCAGGGCGCCCGTGGTGTCGAGCTGGAACAGCTCGTCCCAGGCGTTGCCCCACAGGACCTTGATGACGTTCCACCCGGCGCCGCGGAACTGGGCCTCCAGCTCCTGCACCACACGGAAGTTGGCGCGGACCGGGCCGTCGAGGCGCTGGAGGTTGCAGTTGATGACGTACGTGAGGTTGTCCAGACCCTCACGCGCGGCCAGTGCGAGGGCCGCCGTCGACTCGGGCTCGTCCATCTCGCCGTCACCGAGGAACGCCCACACGTGCGAGGCGGAGACGTCCTTGATGCCGCGGTTGGTCAGGTAGCGGTTGAAGCGCGCCTGGTAGATCGCGGAGAGCGGGCCGAGGCCCATCGACACCGTCGGGAACTCCCAGAGCCAGGGCAGGCGGCGCGGGTGCGGGTAGGAGGGCAGGCCCTCGCCGCCCGCCTCGCGGCGGAAGTTGTCGAGCTGCGCCTCGGTCAGGCGGCCGTCGAGGAAGGCGCGGGCGTAGATGCCGGGGGAGGCGTGGCCCTGGATGTAGAGCTGGTCGCCGGAGCCTGCGGCCTCGCCGGACTCCTTGCCCTTGAAGAAGTGGTTGAAGCCGGTCTCGTACAGCCAGGCCGCCGACGCGAAGGTCGCTATGTGGCCGCCGACGCCGTGCTTGGAGCCGCGGGTGACCATCGCGGCCGCGTTCCAGCGGTTCCACGCGGTGATCTTCCGCTCCATCTCCTCGTCACCGTCGATGGACGGCTCGGCGGAGGTGGGGATGGTGTTGACGTAGTCGGTCTCGAGGAGCTTCGGCAGCGCCAGGCCCGCGCCCTCGGCGCGCTCCAGCGTGCGGCGCATCAGGTACGCGGCACGGTGCGGCCCGGCCGCCTGAGTAACGGCGTCCAGGGAGGCCTGCCATTCGGCGGTCTCCTCGGGGTCGCGGTCCGGGAGCTGGTCGAGCTCGCTCGGCTGGATTGCGGAGGGGTCGGTCATTGCGCCGCCTTCCTGAGTCGGAGGGGGTCCCCTGTTTCGGTAAGGGGTGGGGGTGCCCGATGTCTTTGGCAGGACAGGGCGTAAAGCTCTGGTGCGGAATCGTTTGTGTGGCTCCGCCACAGGGCCATCGACGACTGTAAGCCCGTGATCGATGATCGATCAAAGCGTTGAGCGAAAAACTTCGCCAGAACGAGAAAGTCGGCATCCGGTGCCAGAAATAAGGGCACGCGGTGCCTTAGAAATGAAGGATCCGCGCAGGTGGGAGCCCTTTTGCGGGGCACGTTTGCCGACCGGGGGCCTCGTATGAGCGCAGCCTCAAGGCCCACGCGGCGCGCAGCCTCACGCGCGCGGCGCGCACCCCAGCACATGCCCCTTGACCAGCTCCGCGATCGCGGGATCCCGGCGCCGGAAAGCCGAGACGAGGGCCTCGTGCTCCTCCGCGTACGACTGCTGGACCGTGCCGAGCCACCGGATGGACAGCGCGGTGAAGACCTCGATGCCAAGGCCCTCCCAGGTGTGCAGGAGCACGGAGTTGTCCGCCGCCCGCACCAGCTCACGGTGGAAGGCGACCGTGTGCCGCACCTGCCCGGTGCCGTCACAGGCCCGGTCCGCCTCGTAGAGGGCGGCGACATGGGGCTCCAGAGCCGAGCAGTCCTCGGCGAGCCGGTCCGCCGCCAGCTCCGCGGCGATCGCCTCCAGCCCCGCCCGCACGGGGTAGCTCTCCTCCAGGTCCGCCGCGGTCAAGTTCCGTACGCGTACGCCCTTGTTGGGCGCCGACTCGATCAGCCGCAGCGTCTCCAGCTCCCGCAGCGCCTCACGCACCGGAGTCTGGGAGACCTCAAGCTCCACGGCGATCCGCCGCTCCACGATGCGCTCGCCCGGCTTCCAGCGCCCGCTGACGATCCCCTCCACGATGTGCTCGCGGATCTGTTCGCGCAGCGAGTGAACGACGGGCGCGGTCATGAGAGCTCCTCCGGCAGGGGCTGCGGGCCCCAAGGGCGTGTGACCCCTAGACAATACGGCGACGCCCCCGCCCGGAAGACTCCGGACGGGGGCGTACGCGCTGATGAGACGAGTGTTACAGACGCTCGCGCGCTGTGACTACAGGCCGAGCTCGACCTCGAACTCGCCGGCCTCCAGGATGGCCTTGACCGCGGTCAGGTAGCGGGCGGCGTCGGCGCCGTCCACCAGACGGTGGTCGTAGGAGAGCGACAGGTACGTCATGTCACGGACGGCGATGGTCTCGCCGAGGTCCGGGTGGTTGATGACGACCGGGCGCTTGACCGTGGCACCGATGCCGAGGATGGCGGCCTGGTTCGGCGGCACGATGACCGTGTCGAACAGGGCGCCGCGCGAGCCGGTGTTGGAGATCGTGAAGGTGGCGCCGGACATGTCGTCCGGGGTGAGGCCACCGCCACGGGCCTTGCCGGCCAGCTCGGCGGTCTTCTTGGAGATACCGGCGATGTTCAGGTCGCCGGCGCCCTTGATGACCGGGGTCATCAGGCCCTTCTCCGCGTCGACGGCGATGCCGATGTTCTCCGCGTCGAAGTAGGTGATGGTGCCTTCGTCGTCGTTGATCCGGGCGTTGATGACCGGGTGGGCCTTCAGCGCCTGGGCGGCGGCCTTGACGAAGAACGGCATCGGGGACAGCTTGACGCCCTCACGGGCGGCGAAGGCGTCCTTGGCCTTGGCGCGCAGCTTCATCAGCTTGGTGATGTCGACCTCGACGACCGAGGTCAGCTGGGCCTGCGAGTGCAGGGCCTTCATCATGTTGTCGCCGATGACCTTGCGCATGCGGGTCATCTTGACCGTCTGGCCACGGAGCGGAGAGGTCTCCAGGGCCGGGGTCTTCGCGGCGGCCGGGGCGGCGGCCGGGGCCGGGGCCGACTTCTTGGCCTCGGCGGCGGCGATGACGTCCTGCTTGCGGATGCGGCCGCCGACGCCGGTGCCCTTGACCTCGGAGAGGTTCACGCCGTTCTCGGACGCGAGCTTACGGACCAGCGGGGTCACGTAGGCACCGTCG
>NZ_WMBF01000263.1:0-8694 GCF_019400875.1 Streptomyces anatolicus
GGGTGGCTGCGTGCGGGGGGCGCTGGGCTCAGGCCGTGTCGAAGACCTGGTCGCGGGCCTGGGTGAGGGCCGAGCGGAGGGCGCCGGTGAGGATCGGGTCGCCGTCGAGTTCGCTGAGGCGGAGCTGGGGGCGGGGCAGCGCGAGCCCGGTCAGCTCCTCCTCGACGCGGACGCGGAGCTTGTCGCCGCCCGCCTGGGCCACCGCGCCGGAGAGCACCACGAGTTCGGGGTCCACGACGGCGACGATCGCGGCGATGCCGGTGGCGATGCGGCGGGCGACCTTTTCGAGGATGGCGTCGTCGGCGAGGGCGTCGGTCAGTGTCGCGCCGGGGCCCGCGAGGCCCCGGACGACCGCGGCGGCGACCAGGCTCTCGAACCCGCCGTCGCCCTCGGCTCCCTTCGGGTCGGCCGCCCCGCTCCTGGCCAGCGGGGCGCCGGGCAGCGGCATGTAGCCGATCTCGCCCGCGCCTCCCGTGGCGCCGCGCAGCAGAGTGCCGCCGAGCACGATGGCGGCGCCGACTCCCTCGTCGAGCCAGGTCAGTACGTAGTTGTCGTGGTCCTGGGCGGCGCCTTCGTACATCTCGGCGACGGCCGCCAGATTGACGTCGTTCTCGATGGCGACCGGTGTGCCGAGCACCGCCGCGAGGTCGTCGCGCAGGGTGCGGGAGTGCCAGCCCGGCAGGTGCGGGGCGTAGCGCAGCTGGCCGGTGCGCGGGTCGATGGCGCCGGGGGTGCCGATCACCGCGGCCCGCAGGTCGTCGTGGCCGAGGCCCGCCTGGCGCAGGGCCCCGTCGACGGCCTCCGCGACCAGCTGGGCGGTGCGGTGGCGGACGTCCTCGGCGACGGCCTCGGCCTCCACGCGCTCCCTGCCGAGGACGGTGCCGGTGATGTCGGCGACGAGCGCGGTGATGCCGGTGGGGTCGGCGGAGAGCGCGGCGACGTGTCCGGCGCCCGGGTCGATCTCGTACAGCAGGGCGTTCGGTCCCGGCCGCCCACTGAGGCTGCCGGTGGTGTGCACGAGCCCGGCGTCTTCGAGGCGCCCGAGGAGCTGGGAGGTGGTGGGCTTGGACAGGCCCGTCAGCTCGCCGATACGGGTGCGGGTCAGCGGCCCGTGGACGACCAGGAGGTCAAGGACGGCACGGTCGTTCATGGCCCGCAGGACGCGTGGCGTGCCCGGGGTCCCCGGGGTGCTCCCTGCTGCTGCCATGCCGGCACCTGTCCTTCCGCGGTCGCGCCGGCTGCCTGCGGCGCGTAACTGTTAGGAAACTTTCCAATTCGTGGGGACCGTAAGGCTGGCGCGAAGGGGCCGTCAAGAGCGGGCGCCCCCGCGGCAACCAAGTCGTTACCTGCGGGGGCGGTGCGTTGCGAGGGGTGCTTCCCGGGGCCTCCGGTCAGGGGATGGCCGGGTCA
The DNA here is from genome assembly GCF_019400875.1 of Streptomyces anatolicus. NCBI lineage: Bacteria > Bacillati > Actinomycetota > Actinomycetes > Kitasatosporales > Streptomycetaceae > Streptomyces > Streptomyces anatolicus. Next base: position 1,411 of record NZ_WMBF01000263.1, read on the forward strand.
GGGATGGCCGGGTCAGGAGGCGGCCGTCTCCCCGGCCCCGGCCGGGGTCCGCTCCGGCACCGGCGGCTCACCCGGCAGCCCCGCGGGCTTCCCGGAGGAACGCAGGGCGAACACCAGCACGGCAGCCCCCAGGAGCGCGACGCCCATCATCCAGACCGCGCCGACGTGCATGGCGTGGAGGAAGGCGTCGTCGGCCGCGCGCGCGAGGGCGGGCCGGTGGCTCGCGGTGGCCACGTGCCGGGCCTGTTCGGCGGAGATCCGCGCCTGCTCCCGTACGGGTCCGGGCACGCCGCTGAGCGAGGGTTCGATCGCCCGCTGGTAGACGATCGACATGATCGTGCCGCCGACCGCGATGCCGATCACGCTGCCGGTCTGCCGCACGGTGTTGGTGACGGCCGACCCGGCACCGGCCCGCTCCAGCGGCAGCGAGCTGATCAGCGCCGCGCTCACCGGCCCGATCACCATGCCGATGGTGAGGCCCTGCACGAACACCAGGACCTCGATCCAGAGGAGCGGGGTGTGCGCGCCGAGGAACCCGTATGCGCCCATGGTCAGCGCCGCGACGGTGAGCGCGGGCGCGGTGACGAGGAGCAGGGACCAGCGCCGTACGAGACGGGCGCCGACGGTCGCTCCCAGGGTGGCGCCGACCGCGGTCGGGATACTGGCCAGGCCCGCCTCCATCGGCGAGTAGCCGCGTGCGCCCTGCATGTAGAAGGCGTTGTAGAAGGTGGCGGCCGTCATGGCGAAGAGGAGCAGGCCGAGCGCCGCGTTGCCGCCGCCGAAGGCCCGCTGCGCGAGCAGCCGGGGGTCGAAGCTGGGGGCCTTGACGCGCAGTTCGACGAGTACGAAGGCGGTCAGCAGGACCACGCCGATGGCGATCGGCGCCCACACGTCCGTGCGCCCCCAGGCGGCGACCTGGCCCGCCCGGATGAGGCCATAGGCCAGTGCCGCGAGCCCGCTGATCGAGAGCAGCATTCCGGCCGGGTCGAGCGGGCGCCGGGTGGGGCTGCGGAAATTCGGTACGAGCAGGGCGATGCCGGCAAGTGCCAGCGCCACGACGGGGACATTGACCAGAAAGACCGAGCCCCACCAGTAATGGTCGAGAAGCAGCCCCGCGAGTACGGGGCCCGCGGCCATTCCGACACCGGCGGATGTCGAGGAAATGGCGATCGCGGTGGTCCGCGCGGGCCCGCTGAAGGTCCACATGAGTATGGCGAGATTGGCGGGCATGATCAGTGCGCTGCCCACGCCCATCGCGGCCCGCGCGGCGACCAGCTGGCCCGCGTCGCCCGCATAGGCGGCCCACAGCGAGGACCCGGCGAAGACGACAAGCCCCGTGACGAGCACGGTCCGGTGGCCGAAGCGGTCGCCGAGCGCGCCCGCCGTGAACATCAGGGTGGCGAAGGCGAGGGTGTAGGAGCCGGTGGCCCACTGCAGCTCGGCCGGTCCCGCGTCCAGGCCGCGCACCGGATCGGCGAGCGTCTCCAGGGTCGTACTCAGGATGGTGTTGTCGAGCCAGATCAGCAGCGAGCAGAGCATGAGAACGGTGAGAATCAGCTGCTGCCGGAACTTCGGCAGAGTGGGGGAAGCGGTCATGAATACCCTCGGGAGCGCTCGGCGAATACCTGACGCGACGGGACCGTAGGGATTTATGAAAGCCCTGTCAATTCCCTTTGGGAGGACAGAAAAAGGCCCCTTTTGCAAGGGGCCTGGGGCATGGATTCACCCCTCTGTCAATTTCCCTTTCAGTGAATTACCGGGGCACACATTTCGCGGCGGGACTACTTCGAGAGGTGCGGCGGCTGCGCCGGCGGTGTGATCGGGGCCGTCGCCAGGGACTGGGGGGACGTCGTCGAGGCGTAGGCGGAGGGGGCCGCGACGCCCGCCGAGGGGTCTGCCGAGGCGTCCTCCGCGGGCTGCAGCGGCAGGCCGCCCACGATGCGGATGCCCGCCTCGTCGAACGCCTGCTTGATGCGCCACCGCAGCTCCCGCTCGACGCCCAGCGACTTGCCCGGCATCGTCTTCGCCGAGACGCGGACCACCATCGAGTCGAGCAGCACGCTGTCCAGGCCCAGGATCTCCACCGGGCCCCACAGCCGCTCGTTCCACGGCTCGTCCTTGGCCATGGCCTCGCCGACCTCCGCCAGCGTCGCCTTCACCTTCTCCAGGTCCTCGTCCGGGCGGACCGTCACATCGACGCCCGCCGTGGACCAGCCCTGCGAGAGGTTGCCGATCCGCTTGACCTCGCCGTTGCGGACGTACCAGATCTCGCCGTTCTCCCCGCGCAGCTTGGTGACGCGCAGGCCGACCTCTATCACCTCGCCGGAGGCGACCCCCGCGTCGATCGTGTCCCCCACGCCGTACTGGTCCTCAAGGATCATGAAGACGCCGGAGAGGAAGTCCGTGACGAGGTTGCGGGCGCCGAAGCCGATCGCCACGCCCGCCACACCGGCCGACGCCAGCAGCGGGGCCAGGTTGATCTCGAAGGCGCCGAGGATCATCAGCGCCGCGGTGCCCAGGATCAGGAACGAAGCCACCGAGCGGAGCACGGAACCTATCGCCTGCGAGCGCTGGCGGCGGCGCTCCACGTTCACCAGGAGCCCGCCGAGCGCCGTGCCGTCCACGGCGTTCGCCGTGCGGTTCATGCGGTCTATGAGCTTGGTGATGGCGCGCCGGACCAGGATGCGCAGCACGACCGCGATCGCGACGATCAGCACGATGCGCAGGCCGATGCCGAGCCACGTGGACCAGTTCTGCTCGACCCAGCTCGCCGCGTTGGTGGCGCTCTCCTGGGCGTCCTCGAACGTGGGCGGCTTCGGCGTCGGCGTCGGCGTGGGGTCCGGGTCCGCTCCGGCTTCCGACAGGACGGACAAGAGCACGGCAGGTACCTCCAGGTATCGCGGCCCGCCCGGCGGACGAGATGTCGTGAGGGGTCATCGACGGGGGGTGCGGGGGCCGGGCAGACACACCACACTAACGGGGCATTGTGTGTGGATCGTTGTCATGTTCGAGGGAGAGACGGTGCTCACCTGGGCAAGAAGCAGGTGACGTGCCGGTGCGGCGCCGCTGTGGTCGAAAACACTTCGAGCCCGTTACCGGCACATGGTGGCGCTACGACCAGGCATGAGGGGAGACTGACAGCCAGATCGTCCCGGCGCGAGCCACGCGCCGCCGGCGTACAAGGAGGCATCCGTGCCGCATGTCCTGGTCCTCAACGCGTCGTACGAGCCGCTCGGCGTCGTACCGCTCCGCCGCGCGCTCGTCCTCGTACTGGAGAACAAGGCTCTCTGCCTCGAGGAATCCGGCGCCTTCATGCACAGCGAGAAGCGCACCGTCCCCGCACCCAGCGTGGTCCGCCTGAAGCGGTTCGTCCGGGTCCCCTACCGAGGGCCCGTGCCGCTGACCAGACGGGCGCTGTTCGCCCGTGACGGCGGCCGGTGCATGTACTGCGGTGGCGTCGCAACCAGCGTCGACCACGTCATCCCCAAGAGCCGGGGCGGCCGGCACGCCTGGGACAACGTGGTGGCGTCCTGCCGCCGCTGCAACCACGTCAAGGCCGACCGGCACCTCATGGAGCTGGGCTGGAGGCTGCGGCACAAGCCCGCGCCGCCCTCCGGCCTCGCCTGGCGCATCATCGGGACCGGACATAGGGATCCGCGCTGGCTGCCCTACTTGCAGCCGTTCGGCGCGGACGACGCGATGGCCCGGATCGATGGCATTTCCGCCTAGCAATCGATCCGGGCCTCTGTTGTACGTGGGGGTACGCGCGTATGCGTGGGGGTACGCGCGTACGAACGTTCCGTACGCGCGGTCGTACGCGGTCGCCGCTACTCCTCGGCGACCGCGTATGCCTCCACCGACCAGAGCGAGTAGCCGAACCGCGTGGCCCGCTCGTCGCCCTGGACGCGGAGGTAGCGCGTGTCACGCGCGTCCATGCGGATCGCCTCGCGGCCGCCCCTGCCGTCCTTGACGGTGGCCGCCGTGCGCCAGGTCCTGCCGTCGGCCGATGTCTGCACGCGGTACCCGGCGGCGTACGCGTCCTGCCAGCGCAGCACGACCTGACCCAGCCTGACCGGCTCGGCCAGCTCCACCTGCCACCAGGCGCCGTCCTTCGCGGGTGAGGACCAGCGGGTCGACGGATCGCCGTCGTTGGCGGCCCACGCCGGGAAGTCCGCCGTCTCGTCGCCCGACGACGAGGCCTTCGCACCGCGCGCCAGATCCGGGCCCGCCGTGCGCGGGAAGGCGCGGACCGACACCGTGCGGGTCTCGTCGCCGAAGGTGACCGGGATCTCGTACGTGCCCGACCGGGTGCCCGGCGCGACGGTGATGTCGATGGGCACGGCGACCTCCGTGCCGCGCGGCAGCGTGCTCGACTCGGGCACCCGCACCTCGATGCCCTCGGGCGCCTTGGCCTCCAGGCTGCCGCGGACACTGCCCGGGCGCAGGGAGCGCAGTTTCGCCGTGACCCGCCGGGGGCCGCCGCCGATCTCCGCGTCGGCCTCGGTGCGGGCCAGCGAGAGGCGGGCGGCGGGGGAGTCGGCGTACCAGGGCACGAGGTGGCGGAGCGTGCCGTCGGTGAGGGCGACGCGGACGGCGTCGGCGCGGGTGCTCTTGGCGGTGCCTTTGCCCTTGCCGGTGCCCTCGTGCTCCGGGTCCGTGAGGTCGGTCTTCGTGAGGTCAATCTCCGTGAAGCCGCTCTTGGAGAGCGCGCCGACGCGCTGCCAGCCCCTGCCCGGCACGTGCACCTCGACGCTGCCCTTCGCGCCGGGGTCGGTCAGGGCTGTCACCGCCGCCAGTGTGCGGTCGCGGCCGAAGCGGGCCGTCGCGCGGTCCGACGCCCGCTCGGTGTCGGTCCCCGCCCAGGTCGCGTACGCCTTCTGCGCCCGCGTGAGGAACGGGTCGAGGACGCCTTCGCCGACGGTGACGTGGCTCGCCTTCAGCTCCTCGCGGAGCCTCGTCAGCTCGCGCGAGGCCCGCCAGGCGGCGGCGCCGTCGCCCAATGACTGGGCGCGCAGCATGTCGACGGCCGTCTCCCCGGCCTCGCCGTACAGCGCCAGCTTCTCGATCCAGGGCCGCACCTCGCCGCCGAGCGCGCTGCCGGAGAGCCGGGCCGGCGCCTCGCGCATCACACTGAAGGCCGCGCGCAGCCGCTTCGCCGCGCCATCGATCTCCGCCCGGTCCGTCGTCGTGCGCGCCCGCCAGAAGTCGTCCATACGAGGCCGCAGATACGCCGACTCCTCGGCCCCGAGCACGGACGAGGCGTCGTTGCCCGCCAGCGCCCGCAGCGCGCCCCGCGCCTGCGTGTCGCCGTCGGCCAGGTCGTCGATCGCGGCGAGCCAGGACTCGTGGGGGCGGTAGGCGCGGGGGTTCCAGGCGTAGTCCGCGGCCGTGAAGAGGGGGATGCGGGAGGCGGCGGGCTGCTCCATGGCGTTGCCGAGGAGAGCGGCGGAGCCGGTGGCGACGGCGGGCTGGCGGCCGGTGTAGGGGCCGAGGAAGATGCGGTCCTGCGCGAAGTCGTTGACGGGGTAGTTGTCCATCGTGACCAGCGGGTGCGGGCCGAACGCCTCGCGGGCGCCCGCCAGTTCGCGCCCGGTAATGGTCTTGGGGACCACGCCCACGCCCGTCCAGGCCACCTCGATACGGGGGTTCAGGTCGGCGGAGAGGGCCGCGCGGTAGGCGGTCGTGCCGTCCTGGAAGTACTCGGTCGGCATCAGCGAGAGCGGCCGCGCGTCCCGGTGGCGCTCGGCGAGGTGCGCGGCCACGGCGTTCGCCACCTTGGCCTGTGCCTTCGCGGCGGCATTCGGGCCCCTGCCGAACGTCTCGGCGTCCCGCTCGCAGTGCCACTCGCTGTAGCTGACGTCCTGGAACTGCAGCTGGAAGGCGCGCACACCGAGCGCCCACATCGCGTCGATCTTGCGGTTGAGGTCCCTGATGTCCTTGTCGGAGGACATACACATGGCCTGACCTGGGGAGACGGCCCAGGCCAGCGTGATGTGGTTGGCCTTCGCGCGGGCGGCCAGGGCGCGGAAGTCGGCGCGCTGGTCCGCCGGGTAGGGCTCGCGCCAGCGGGCCTGGCGGTAGAGGTCGTCGCCGGGGGCGTAGAGGTACCGGTTCTGCTTGGTGCGGCCCATGAAGTCCAGCTGCGCCAGGCGCTGTGCGCGGGTCCAGGGGGTGCCGTAGAAGCCCTCGGTCAGGCCGCGGACGGCGGTGCCGGGCCAGTCGCGGATGCGGACGGCGGGGAGGGTACGGGGGGCCTTTGGGCGGCCAGGGGTGTGGGCCTCGCCGGTCTGGCGGGCCTCGCCTGTTTCTCTGGCGCCGCTCGTCCCGCCTGCCTCACCCTGCTCGGTGAGCTGTCGCAGGGTCTGGACGCCGTGGAAGAGGCCGTCCGGTCCGGCTCCGGCGAGGGCGACGGTGTCCCGTCCGTCGACGCGGCCGACGGCAAGACGGTAGCCGCCCGAGGGGAGGTCGCCGTGGTCGCGGGCGCCGAGCGCGCGCAGGGCCCGGTCCGCGCCGGGGCCGCCTGCCCGGACGACCAGGGCGCTTCCGGTGGGCCCGGCGGGCAGCGGGTCGCCGTCGCGCACCTCGATGACGCGGCGGGCGCCGGCGTCACGCAGGACAGTGCGGAGGGCGTCCAGGGCGTACGTATCGAAATCGCCGTCCCTGGCGCTTCCTCCGCCGCCTTTACGTGCCGTCACCAGGACGACGTCGTCTCCTACGGTGACAGGGTTTCCGGCGGCCTCCATCAGCTGGGGGCGTGGCCAGATGGACGGCAGTGCGGGGGCGGTGGTGCGGCGGGCGGTGCCGGTGTCGGCGTCCGGGCCCGCGTCCGGGGACGTGGCCGGGACGCCGGGGCTGCCGGGGGCGCCTGGGGAGGCGAGGGCGCCGGGCGCGCCGGCGAGTGTGCTCGCGATGACGGCGACGGCGATGGCGACCGCGCCCTTCCTGCGCCGCAACTGCACGCCGCCCTCTCCTTGTTCTCCGGGGCCTCCGGGGTCCCTTACGTCACCCTGATGTCACGTATGGCAGTGAGCCCACCACTGAGGTGGTGGGGGTGTCAACGGGAGTGGAGGGGAGGTGGGTGAATCTCCTCTGAACCTGCGCGGATGGGACGGGGTCTTTCCCCGGTGCCGGGGAAGGCGGAGGCGTTCGGGTTTTCGTTCGTCGGCTGCGGGTCCGTCGTGGCTGGGCGCGCAGTTCCCCGCGCCCCTTCGGGCGCTCAGCTGCGGGTTGGGTGTGGTTGCTCGCGCCGTTCCCCGCGCCCCTTCGGGGCGCTCAGCCCCTTGC
>NZ_WMBF01000264.1:0-8687 GCF_019400875.1 Streptomyces anatolicus
ACCCCGCTCCCCCGCCGCGCCGCCCGCATCCGCAGGGCCGCAGGCCGCCCGCACGCAAGGCCGCGGGGCGGGGCAAGCGGCGGCCGCGCTGGGCGATGCGGGTGGCGACCACGTGCTCCGTGGCGGTGCTCGCGGCGGCCGGGATCGGGCACACGGTGGTCACCAGCCTCGACACCGGCATCAAGCGGGTGGACGCCTTCAGGGACATGAAGAACCGGCCGGCCTCCGGCAACGGCATGAACGTCCTGCTCGTCGGCACCGACGGCCGCGACAAGATCACCCCGGAGGACAAGCAGAAGTACCGCCTGGGCGGCGCGCCCTGCCACTGCACGGACACGATCATGATCGTGCACATCTCGGAGGACAGGGACCGCGCGAGCGTCGTGAGCCTGCCCCGTGACTCGTACGCCGATCTGCCCGCGCACACCGACCAGAACAGCGGCAAGAAGCACCGCGCACACCCCAACAAGATCAACGCGGCGTACGCGGAGGGCGGGCCGAACCTCACGGTGCGGACCGTCGAGCACATGACGAAGGTCAAGATCGACCACTATCTGGAGGTCGACTTCACCAGCTTCATCAAGACCGTCGACGTGCTCGGCGGGGTGGAGATCTGCACGGCCAAGCCGCTGAAGGACTCGCACACGGGCCTCAACCTGGCGGTCGGCACGCACGCCATGAACGGCGGGGAGGCGCTTCAGTACGTACGTTCGCGCTATGTCGACGGGGCCTCCGACCTCGGCCGGATGCACCGCCAGCAGCGGTTCCTCGCGGCGCTCATCGCGAAGGCGACGAGCAGCGGAGTCCTGCTGAATCCGGTCAAGTTCCGTGACGTGACGCTGACGCTGCTCGGCTCGGTGCGGGCGGACAAGGGTTTCGGGACGAGCGACATGCTGGACCTCGGGCGGGCGATGCGGGGCTTCTCGCCGTCGTCGTCGGAGTTCACGACCGTGCCGCTGAGCGACAGGGGGCAGGTCCTGCCGGGCATCGGCTCGACGCTGAAGTGGCACCCGGAGAAGTCCGCGAAGCTCTTCAAGGCCCTGCGCGAGGACCGGCCGCTCGCACCGCACCGCGTCAGGTCCAAGCACGCCCTTGTGGACGTCTCGCCGCAGCAGATCCGGGTCCAGGTGGACAACGGCACGGGGACGCCGGGGCTCGGCAGGCGGGTGGACGCGGAGCTGCGGGCGACCGGGTTCCGTACGACGGGGCTGCCCGCGGACGTGCCGAACGCGGCGAAGGCTCCGGCGCCGCGGACCGTCGTCGCCTACGACCCCCGCTGGGACCGCTCGGCGAAGTCCCTCGCGACGGCCCTGCCGGGCTGCGAGATGCGCAGGGTGGACGGGCTGGGGGCGACGCTGAAGGTGGTCGCGGGCACGGACTTCAAGGCGGTGCGGCCGGTGCGGGCGGAGGACGAGCTGCAAGGGGAGTTCGGGGTGGTCACGGGGGACCAGGTGGTCTGTCCCTAGCCCCTGCGTGGGGCCGGGCCCCGGGGGCGTGGCCGCCTCCTGGGGCCGGGCCCCGGGGTCTCAGTCGTCGAAGCCCTCCGCGGCCCGTGCCTCGCGCAGCTCCTTGATCGCCCGGCGGCGGGCGAGGCGGTGCGTGCGGCGGATCTGGGCCTCCTGGTAGCGGCGGCGGTCGCGGTCCGTCTCCGGGAGGACCGGCGGGACCGTACGGGGCTTGCCGTCGGCGTCGACCGCGGCGAAGACGAGGTAGGCCGAGCCGACCTGCTGCGCGGGCGTCGACTCGTTCCAGCGCTCGGCCAGGACCCGGACGCCGACCTCCATGGAGCTGCGTCCGGTCCAGTTCACCTGGGCTTTCACATGAACGAGGTCCCCTACGCGGACCGGCTCGAGGAAGACCATCTCGTCCATCGACGCGGTGACCGCGGGCCCGCCCGAGTGGCGCCCGGCGACGGCTCCCGCCGCGTCGTCCACCAGTTTCATGATCACACCGCCGTGCACCGTGCCGAGGAGGTTGGTGTCGGCGTGGGTCATGATGTGGCTGAGCGTGGTGCGGGACGCCGAGGTCGGCTTGCCCGGAATCTCCGATTCCAGACGGGGGGCCTGATCTGTCATGCCCTCCAGCCTATGCCGGACGTGTGAGCGAGCCGTCCCCGGCCGGTTTGCATCAGCTCTGCAACAGCCCTGGCCCGAAATCCCGACCGTCTGTATACCGCGCGCTCCGGCATAGCACACTGGGCCACATGAGCGATTGGCCAGACGATCAGGCGGGCGGCCGTGGCTACGGCCGCGGCAGCGGGGACTCCCAGCCCGACGGCGCCCGCGTGATGCGGCACGTCCAGCGCGGGGGGCCCGCCCGCCCCGCAGGGCCGCCGCCGGGCGGTGTCCCGCAGCAGCCCTCGTACGACGAGTACGGCGACGCGTACGGGAACGGCCAGCCGTACGGCGACGCCCGCGACGAGGTCTTCGAGCCGCGCACCCCGCGCCGGGACCCCTACGGGCAGAGCTACGACAGCGGCTACAACACCGGCCAGGTCTACGGCCAGCCCGCAGGCGCCGGCCGGGGCGGCGACGGGCAGCCGCCGCACACCGCCCGCCCCGCGCCGAACTGGCGGCGCCGCATCAAGATCGGCTCGATCACCCTCGTATCCGTGCTGCTCGTGACGTCCGTCGCCACGTACTTCTGGGCCGACGGCAAGCTCAAGCGCGAGGTCGACCTCTCCAAGGTCATCGAGCGGCCCGAGGGCGGCGCGGGCACGAACTACCTGATCGTGGGCTCGGACAGCCGTGAGGGCATGTCCGACGAGGAGAAGAAGAAGCTCCACACGGGCTCCGCCGAGGGCAAGCGCACGGACTCGATGATGATCCTGCACGTCGCGGACGACGGCGGGAACACGATGATCTCGCTGCCGCGCGACTCGAACGTGACGATCCCCTCCTTCAAGGGCGCCGAGTCCGGCAAGCTCTACCCGAACCAGGGCCGCCAGGTGAAGCTGAACGCCGCGTACGCGGAGGACGGCCCCGAGCTGCTCGTGCGGACCGTCGAGTACAACACCGGCCTGCGCATCGACCACTACGCCGAGATCGGCTTCGGCGGCTTCGCCAAGATCGTGGACGCGGTCGGCGGCGTGGAGATGGACATCCCCAAGGGCTTCAAGGACAAGAAGTCCGGCGCCGACTTCGAGGAGGGCAAGCAGACGCTCAACGGCGAACAGGCGCTCGCCTTCGTCCGTACGCGGTACGCGCTGCCCGGCAGCGACCTGGACCGCACGAAGAACCAGCAGAAGTTCCTCGCGGCCCTCGCCAACCAGGCGGCGACGCCGGGGACCGTCATGAACCCGTTCAAGCTCTACCCCACGATGGGCGCGGGCCTGGACACGCTGATCGTCGACAAGGACATGGGCCTGATGGACGTGGCGTCCATGTTCTGGGCGATGAAGGGCGTCACGGGCGGCGACGGCAAGTCCATGAACATGCCGCTCGCGGGCACGGTGGGCGGCAACCTCCTGTGGGACAAGGCCAAGGTCAAGCAGCTCGTCGATCAGCTCAACAGCGACGAGAAGGTGACGGTCGAGGGAGGCTGAGGCCGGGGGCCGGGGGTGCGCTCACGGGTGCCGCGCGCGGAAGTGCCGTACCCCGAACGGGCCCGCCCGGCGCGAACCTGCGGCTCCGGCGTGCCACGGTGGTGCGAACTGCCGCCGCCGATGTCCGGAGCCCTGCCATGGCAGACCTACAGGACGAGATCAACGCCACCGCCGAGGCGGGGGAACTCGACCAGTCCCCCGCACGGCCCGACCCTCACGCCGAGCCGCGTCCCGAACGGGAGCCCGGGCTCGGTCCCGGTGCCGAGTCGGATGCCGAGCCCGATGTGGAGCCCGATGCCGACTCGCTGTCTGCCGACGATCCGCTCGCGCGGGCCCGGGCCGTGCTCACCGCGCATCCCGTCGCCGACGGGTACAGCGGTCTGCCGGGAGCGCTGCGCGACCTTCCCTGGTACGACTTCGAGACCGGCGACAGCGGCCTGGAGAGCGACCTGCCGCGGCTGCGCGCCGGGCGGGTCGGAGCGCAGTTCTGGTCCGTGCACGTGCCCGACTGGCTGAGCGCCGACCGGGTCGTGCGGGCGACGCTCGAACAGATCGACCTCGTGAAGCACGTGGTCGGCGCCCACTCCGAGGGGCTGCGCCTGGCCCGGGACGCCTCGGAGGCCACCGACGCCCGCAACTGCGGCCGCATCGCCACGCTGATCGGCCCCGCCCGGGGCGCCGCGCTCGGCGACTCGCTGGGCACGCTGCGCGCGCTGCACAGCCTGGGCGTGTGCGCGGTCACCCTCTGCGGCACGTCCTGGGCAGGCGCGTCGGGGCTGAGCGCGTTCGGCGAGGAGGTCGTACGGGAGATGAACCGGCTCGGCGTCCTCGCGGACCTCTCCGGCGCCTCCGAGGCGACCGTGCGGCGCGTGCTCGCCATCTCCAAGGCGCCGGTGATCTTCACCAGGTCCGGGGCCCGTGCCGTGCGCGACCACCCGGACAACCTCTCCGACGAACTGCTCGTCGAGGTGGGCGCCGCCAAGGGCCTGTGCCTGGTGCCGCTGGCCGCCGAGCGGACCGGTCCCTCGGTGCGCGATGTGGCGGACCACCTCGATCACGTGCGCCGCGTCGCGGGGCCGGAGTGCGTCGGCCTCTCGGGGACGTACGACACCCCGGACGTGCATCCGGAAGACCTCACCGATCCGTCGGGTTACCCGCGACTGATCGCCGAGCTGATCGAACGCGACTGGTCCGAGGCCGACTTGGCGCTGCTCACCTGGGGCAACGTCCAACGCGTCCTGCGTGGCGCCGACTTCACGGCACGGGCCACGCGGGAGCGCAGGACGGCTTCGACGGCGACGATAGAGCACCTGGACGGCTGACCCGGCGCCCCGCTTCGGTCGGCTTCCGGGCCGCTTCGGTCGCCTCCCTGGCCGCTTCGGTCAAGGGATCCTGACGAGGCAGAACGGGTGCCCGACGGGGTCGGCGTACACGCGGAAGCCGCGCTTGCCCCCGTCGTCGTCCACGTCCAGGGGGCGTGCGCCCAGGGCGAGGATCTTCTCCTGGGCGGCGTCCATCTCCGCCTCGGTGCTGCCCGCGTCGAGGTCGAGGTGGACCTGCTGGGCGTTGCGGTCGGCGCGGGGCCACTCGGGCGGGCGCAGGTCGGGCACCCGCTGGAACGAGACCCTGACGCGGCCGGGGGCCAGCAGGTCGACCCAGTCGCCGTCGCCCTCGATGGTGCCGCCGATGATCGCGGCGTAGAACTCGGCAAGCTCGCGGGGGCGGGGGCAGTCGAAGACGACGGTGCGCAGGCCGGCGATGGGGGCGGTGCCGGTGCTGTGGGTGCTGTCGGGGTCGTACTGGTCAACCATGGGGTCCTCCTTCTGGCAGGCGGTCTCAGCAGGCGCAGAGGCAGAACGGGTGCCCCGCCGGGTCCGCGTAAACGCGCCAGTTGCGATCACGGTCGGCGGCGTCGAGGACCGTGGCGCCGAGCGCGAGGGCCTGCTGCTCGGCGGCGTCCATGTCCTCCACCGTGAGGTCCAGGTGGAACTGCTGCGACCCGTCGGGCGCGGGCCACTTCGGGGGTACGTACCCGGGGGCCTCCTGGAAGGCCAGGGCCGTGCCGCCGTGGCCCGTGAGGTCGACCCAGCCCTCGTCGGCGGGGGTGGGGGTGCCGCCGATGACCGCGGCGTAGAACTCCGCGAGGGCGAGCGGGTCGGGACAGTCCAGGACGACGACACCGAGCTTGGCGAAAGCCATGGTTTTCTCCAGGTCTGCTGATACGGGGTTACTGAGTTACTGGGTTACTGAGTCGCTGGGTTACTGAGTCGCTGGGTTACTGCATAACCCCGTATAACCGGTAACCGTTACTTCATGCTCCCCCAGAAGCGGTAACGTCGCAACCATGAATGACAGGGCACCCGCGCCGGGCGGGCTCGCGTTGATCCAGGAGCTGGTGAACAGCGTGGATCTGGCGACGGGTGCGGACCGCCTGGACACCGAGGAGGGCCGGAGCGCCTTCGGGCTCACCCGGCGGGACGTGCCCGGGGCGCGTGAACTGCGCGAGTCGCTGCGCGCGGCCTGCCTCGCGCACGCCGGGCACCCGCCGCACGCGCCGGTGCGCGAGCTGAGCGAACTCCTCGCGGCGGGGCCGCTGTTGGTGAAGGTGGACGCGGCGTCCGGCACGGCGTCGCTCGCCCCGGCGGACGCGTCGGCGCTCACCGCGCGGGTGGCGTCGGCGATCGCCGAGGCGCTTATCTCCGGCACGTGGGCGCGCCTCAAGGCGTGCGAAGCGGTGACCTGCCGCTGGGCCTACTACGACCGCAGCCCGGCCGGGCGGAGCCGGTGGTGCGACATGGGGGTGTGCGGGGCCCGCGCCAAGATGCGGGCGTACCGGGCGCGGAAGAAGGGGTAAGCAGGCGGACCAGCCGCGCCTCACGCGCAGTGACCTGCGTCACAAACTGTCACAGCCGTCGCGCACCCGGTGTCTTGAGGCCGAACCCCTTGAAGCCGAACCCCTTGAAGCGGAGAAGGCACCATGGCTGAGAACACCGATGTGGTCGTGATCGGCGGCGGATACGCCGGCGTGATGGCGGCCAATCGTCTGACCCTGCGCGGCGATGTGACCGTGACGCTGATCAACCCGCGCCCTGACTTCGTCCACCGGATCCGCCTGCACCAGGTGGTGGGCGGGACCGGCTCCGCGGCCGTCGACTACCGCGAGGTCCTTGGCGATCGCGTCCGGCTCGTCGTCGACACCGTCACGCGGATCGACGCGGCGGGCCGGAGCGTGGCGCTGGCGTCGGGCGGCACGGTCGGCTACGACTACCTGGTCTACGCGGTGGGCAGCGGCAGTGCCGACTCGGCCGTCCCAGGAGCGGCCGAGTTCGCCCACCCCATCGCCGCTCTGGAGGACGCGCGGCGGCTGCGCCCGCTCCTCGACGCCACGCCCACCACGGCCCCGGTGACGGTCGTCGGGGCCGGTCCGACCGGCATCGAGGCCGCCGCCGAGCTGGCGGAGACGGGCCGCGCCGTGACCCTGGTCTGCGGCGGCGTGCTCGGCCCCGCCCTGCATACCAAGGGCCGCAGGTCGGTGGCGGCGCGGCTGGCCCGGCTCGGGGTGACCGTGCTCGACGGTTCCGGTACGAGGGTGACGGGCGTGGCCCGTGATGCCGTACGGCTCGCCGACGGCCGCGAGCTGCCGAGCCGGGTCACCATCTGGGCCGCCGGCTTCGGCGTGCCCGACCTGGCCGCCCGCAGCGGGTTGCGCACCGACGCCCTGGGCCGCCTGCTCACGGACGAGACGCTGACCAGCGTGGACGACGGGCGCGTCGTGGCGGCCGGGGACTCGGCGGCGCCGTCCGGCCTGGCGCTGCGGATGGGCTGCCAGGCCGCGCTGCCGCTGGGCGCGCGGGCCGCAGACACCGTGCTCAGCCGGATCGCGGGCGAGCGGCCCGCGGACCTCAAGCAGCCGTTCAGTGCCTGGTGCGTCAGCCTGGGGCAGCGCGACGGCATCTTCCAGCTCGCCAACAGGTCGGATGTGGCGATGGGCTTCCACGTCGACGGCGGCCTCGCCGCGAAGGCCAAGGAGACGGTCTACAAGGTCGTCCTCAAGCACCTGGCCGCCGAGGCGGGCAAGCCCGGCTCCTACCGCCTGCACCGCATCCCGGGAGACGCCAGGCGCCGTCAGCTGCGCAAGGCCGGGCCCGCCGGGGCGCCGGTGGACGCCGGGCGTACGGCCTGACCGGAGACCGTACGAGAGAGGACGCCGAGACATGAGTGACCACCCCGCCGACCCGGCGACCGAGTCGTTCCTCGCCCACCGCAACCTCCTGTTCACCGTCGCCTACGAGATGCTCGGCTCGGCGGCCGACGCGGAGGACGTGCTCCAGGAGACCTGGCTGCGGTGGGTGAAGGTCGACTTGGAGCGGGTGGACGATCGGCGCGCGTACCTGGTCCGGATCACGACCCGCCAGGCGCTCAACCGGCTGCGCACCATGAAGCGCCGCAAGGAGGCGTACGTCGGCCAGTGGCTGCCCGAGCCGCTGCTCACCGCGCCGGACGTGGCCGAGGACGTCGTCCTCGCCGAGAGCGTGTCGATGGCGATGATGCTCGTCCTCGAAACGCTCTCGCCGACCGAGCGTGCCGTCTTCGTGCTGCGCGAGGTCTTCGACATCGGTTACGAGGACATCGCGGCGGCCGTCGACAAGAGCCCCGCCGCCGTACGCCAGATCGCCCACCGGGCCCGCCGGCACGTCGACGCGCGCCGCCCGCGACAGACGGTCTCCCCGCGCGTGGCACGGGCGGCGCTCGACGCGTTCCGGCGCGCGCTGGAGACCAGGGACATGCAAGGCCTCCTCGACGTGCTCGCCCCCGAGGTCGTCCTCGTGAGCGACGGCGGCGGCGTCAAGCAGGCCGCGCTGCGGCCGGTCGCGGGCGCCGACAAGGTGGCGCGCTTCTACCTCGCCGGTTCCGCCAAGGCCGGGGTCACGATCACCACCGAGCCCACGGTGGTCAACGGCAGCCCCGCGCTCCTCGTGTGCGTGGACGGCGAGCTGGACGGCGTGATGGCGGCCCGCGTCGAGGAGACGAGCGAGCGGATCACGGGCCTCTACTACGTCCGCAACCCGGAGAAGCTGTCGCATGTCGGGGCACGGAGGGCGCTGACCTTGCGGTGAGCGGGCGGGGCGGCGCTGGCCCGGCG
>NZ_WMBF01000265.1:0-8649 GCF_019400875.1 Streptomyces anatolicus
CCTACCACCCGCCCACCGCCTACGCGCCCCTGCGCGACGCCCGCCCGCTCTCCCGCGTCACCCTCTTCGACGGGCGCGTCGTGTGGGCGGTCACCGGGCACGCGACCGCCCGCGAACTCCTCGCCGACCCCCGGCTCTCATCGGACCGCGAGAACGAGGACTTCCCCGCGCCCTCCGAGCGCTTCGCCGGTGTCCGCAACCGCAGCGTCGCCCTGCTCGGCGTCGACGACCCGCGGCACAACACCCAGCGCCGGATGCTGATCCCCAGCTTCTCGGTCAAGCGCGTCGCCGCCCTGCGCCCGCGCATCCAGGAGACCGTGGACCGGCTCCTGGACGCCATGGAGGCGCAGGGACCGCCCGCCGAACTCGTCAGCGCGTTCGCGCTGCCCGTGCCGTCCATCGTGATCTGCGCGCTCCTCGGCGTGCCCTACGCCGACCACGACTTCTTCGAGGAGCAGTCGCGCCTTCTGCTGCGCGGCCCCGACGCGCGGGTCACCCAGGCGGCTCGGGACGAACTGGACGCGTATTTCCACGCGTTGATCGACCGCAAGCGCGCGGAGCCGGGTGACGGGATCCTCGACGAGCTGATCCACCAGCAGCTCGCGACGGGCGCGGTGGACCGCGAGGAGCTGGCCGACCTGGCCACGATCCTGCTCGTCGCGGGCCACGAGACCACGGCGAACATGATCTCCCTCGGTACGTTCACCCTGCTCCAGCATCCCGAGCGGCTCGCCGAACTGCGGCCGGGCCCCGGCGGCGCCGACCCGTCGCTGATGCCCGCCGTCGTCGAGGAGTTGCTGCGCTATCTCTCCATCGCGGACGGCATGCTGCGCGTGGTGAAGGAGGACATCGAGGTCGCGGGCAGCACGCTGCGCGCCGGCGAGGGCGTCGTCTTCTCCACCTCCCTCATCAACCGCGACGACGCGGCCTACGAGGATCCCGAGGAGCTGAACTGGCACCGCACGACCCGCCACCACCTCGCCTTCGGGTTCGGCGTCCACCAGTGTCTGGGCCAGAACCTCGCCCGCGCGGAGCTGGAGATCGCCCTGCGGTCCCTCTTCGAGCGGCTGCCGCGCCTGCGCCTCGCGGTGCCCGCCGAGGAGATTCCCTTCAAGCCCGGCGACACCATTCAGGGCATGATCGAACTTCCGGTCAGCTGGTAGGAGTCAGGGGTTGACGATGACGGAGGGAAGCAGCGTGATCCGTGTCGACATGGACCGGTGCGTGGGAGCGGGCATGTGCGCGCTGACCGCGCCGGGCGTCTTCACGCAGGACGACGACGGCTTCAGCCAGGTGCTGCCGGGCCAGGAGGACGGCGGCGGCGACCCGATGGTGCGCGAGGCCGTGCGGGCGTGCCCGGTACAGGCCATCAGCGCCGGGTCAGCCCCGTAGCGTGACGGTGAGGCTTCTGCCGTACGCGTGATGGGTGTCCACGTCGATCCGTGTGCCGCCGGGCGCCCGGCTCACGCGCACGCCCGGGTCCGCCGTGACCTTCTGGAGGTGGCGGCCGAGGAGCAGGACCGTGATCCGGTCCCGGCCCATGGTCGGGTCGGACACGGCCACGGCGGTCGTCGCCCCGCCGTGGCGCCCCTGGCGGCGCACGAGGACCGAGGCGGGGCCATCGACGCGCAGTCCGGCGGTCTCGTGCCGTCCGCGCGTGAAGGTGTTGGCGGCGGTGAGACCCAGGCCGCCGTGTGAAATGGCTTGCATGCGAGGGGAGTTGGCGAGGACCTTGAGCGGGCCATGGCGGTGGTGGGCGCGCAGCAGCTCCTCGGTGGCGTTCGGCACCAACGCGTAGGCGAGGCGGGCCGGCCGGGCTCCGGCAGCCCCGTCGACGGTCACGCCGAGGACCGAACGCGTCACCGGCGTATCGGGGTTGGCGGTGCGCACCACCCGGCGGCTGCGGGTGACCCGGTCAAGGGCGACCCGGACCGGTGGCGTGTCGAGGAAGAGGTAGCCGACCGAGGTGTCCTGCGTGGTGTTGGCGTAGCGCAGCCAGCGCAGGTCTGCGGTGCCGGGACCGGTCCAGGACCGGCCGTCGCGGCGGATGCCGGTCAGCGAGATCCGGTCGTCGGGGCCTGCGGTGCGGGCGTCGACGGTCGTGGTCACGGCCCGGCCCGCCGCGTCGCCGACCCCGGCGGCGAGCACCACGATCTCGTCGTCGAGAAGGAACCACGACTTGGTGGCCGTCGCGTTCCGGTACACCACGAAGTCGTCGGGGAGCAGCGCCCGGTCGCGGTGGGCCGCGTCGCTCGACTGCACCATGCCCGCGGCGCCGTACGCCCCGAGGACCGCGCCCCCGGAGTGGCTGTTCGTGCCGCGCGGGAAGTAGACGTACTTGTTCTGCGACTCCGACGACGAGGTGAAGTGCAGGGGGTGGCCGGGGTTGTCGTAGTACGCCTTGCCGTACAACTCCGGTACGGAGCGCCGCTGTTCGACCGGCGCCATGACGCCCGCGAGGCCGTAGGGCGAGACCGTCGTGTAGTAGTCGACGCCGTATGCCTGCGTCTGGTCCTGACCGGAGAGGTAGAGGTAGTACGCGCCGTCGCCCTGGAACCACGGCATGAGGTTCTCGCCGTTCATGTACTCGTACTTGCTGATCCGGTCGGAGCTTCGCGCGAGGGCGAAGGCGTAACCGGGCCTGCGGTGGACGGTCTTGTCCATGGCGTTGAAGGCGACGCTGCGCTCGGCGGGGTTGAGGTCGGCGGGCGGCACGGACGCGTCGCCGACGATGTCGGCGTAGCGCGCGACGCTGACCGGGGAGACGAAGCGGGCCGGGTCGAGGGCGGTGCGCGAGGTGGCCCTGATGTGCTTGACGTAGCTCTTGAGGGCGGTGGCGTCGGCCGCGGCGGCGAGCGAGGAGAGGTCGACGGCGGCCTCCACGACCACCGCCACATCGGCGTACCCCGAGTCCGTGCGCGCCACCGCGCGGCCCTTGACGATCTCCATCATCCAGCCCTCGAAGATCAGCGGGGCGAAACCGTCCTTCACCCAGCCGTACACGGTCGGCACCAGTTCCCCGCCGTGCGCGAAGCCCGTGCCGTCGAGGATCTTCAGGGTCTGTACGACGCGGGTGAGCAGGCCTTTGCCGTACGAACCCGTGTACGCGACGGAGGCGTGCTGGATGAACGAGCCGTCCGCGTAGTGGCCGTCCGTCACGCCGTGCCGCAGCCGGTAGGGGTCGATGGTGAGGAAGACCGTCAGCTGGTCGGTGAGAGCCTTGCGGATGCGGGCCTCGCCGCCCTCGCCGAGCAGGGCGCCCTGGAGGATGCGATTCGTGGTGATGTCGGCGAGGTTGGCGCCGGTGTGGAAGCGGGAGTCGAGGTTCACGTCGCCGTCGGTGCCGTTGCGCAGATAGGCGTCCATGGAGGTGACGTAGGTGCGGACCAGTTCGGGGCGGTAGGAGGCCACCTCGTCCGCGAGCAGCGCCAGGGTCTTGCTGACGCTCTGGGAGATGCCGATCTCCCAGTGGAACCAGTTGCCGTAGTAGCCCTTGGACTGGTCGCCGTAGTAACGCTCGTGCAGCCACACAAGGCCGTCGATCACCCGGCGCTGGACCGCGGTGTCGCCGTGCAGCCCGGAGCCGGGGGCTCGGGTGGCGAGGGCGGTCTCGTACAGGCGGCGGTAGGTGGTGTTCAGGTGCGCGTCGTCGGTGCCGAGCGGCAGACCGGCGAAGAGTTCGCCCTCGCCCGCCTCGTCCATGGCCTTCAGGTTCGCCCGCGCGGTCCGCTCGATGGCGGCGAGCTTCGCGGCCGTCTCGGGGCGGGCGTTGGAGGCGGCGGTTCCGGCGAAGACCGCCACGGTGTTGGCGAGCAGCCGGGCCCGGCCCTCGGCCGCCGCGGCGGCGTCCGCGCGGCCCGCCGGGATCGCCGCCAGCAGTCCGGCGGCCGACAGGGCGGACAGCAGGCGTCTGCGGGTGATCTCCATGGCGGCCTCCACCGGCGGCGTGCGTGGCGTCCGGGCGGGCGGAGTCAAGCAGATGCCTCCACGGCGGACAAGGGTCCGCGCGCCGACGCGCCGACCGGGATTGATAGCGTCCCCTCTGATCTTGACGCGGTCCATGTCTTGATGCGCTCACTCACGTCTTGATGCGGCTCGCCTCTAGATGGGGTGCTGGCCTTGATCCGGTGCGCGTCTTGATCCGGTGCGCGTCTCGGTTGGGCGAGCGCGGCGTGCCATGACGGCGGCGGGCCCGCGTTGTCCACCGTGGAGACGGGCCAGGCGTCCGGCGTGGCGATGGGCGGCCAAGACGGTCGCCGCGCCGCGAAGGCCTCCGCGGCCGACCTGGCGTACGAGCGGGCCGCGCTGAAGGAGTTCGCGCGCCGCTCGGCGAAGGCGCACGGCTGCGGGGCGCCGAGGCTGCCCTGAACACTGCGGGGCGCCCAAGCTGCCCTGAGCCGTCCGGCTCGCCCCGCGCCTCGCGCCTCCTACCCCTGCCGCGTCGCCCGGC
Organism: Streptomyces anatolicus; assembly: GCF_019400875.1. Lineage (NCBI taxonomy): Bacteria > Bacillati > Actinomycetota > Actinomycetes > Kitasatosporales > Streptomycetaceae > Streptomyces > Streptomyces anatolicus. The sequence continues at coordinate 4,451 of NZ_WMBF01000265.1, forward strand.
GCTACCCCTGCCGCGTCCCCCCGCGCCCCGCGATATGCGGCGGCGGTTCGATCCCGGCCGGCAGCAGCGGGTCGGCGACGGGCTCGCCCCAGGCGGCGGTCAGCGGAAGGTTGCCCGCCCAGACGCCGAGTCCGGCGTCCGGGCCCTCACCGTCGTCCGGGGGCCCGACGGCCACCTTGACGGAGGCCTCCGCCAGGGAGAGGGCGAGCACGGTGGTCGCGGCGAGTTCCTTGCGGCTCGGACGGCGGGCGTACTCCCACTGGCCGGGCGTGGCGTGCTCGGTGAGCAGCCGCAGGCCGCGCAGCTTCTCCTCCGGGTCCGTCACCTTGCGCGGGACACCGTGGATCATCGCGCTGCGGTAGTTGACGCCGTGTGCGAACACCGAGCGGGCCAGGATCAGGCCGTCGACGTGGGTGACGGTGACGCAGACCGGCGCCCCGGGGTCGGCGGCGAGGCTGCGGCTGGCGACGGAACCGTGCAGGAAGAGTTCGGTGTCGTCACGGCCGTAGACGGTCGGTACGACCATGGGGTGGCCGTCGACGACGACACCGAGGTGGCAGACGAAGCCCGCGTCCAGGATCGCTTCCAGGTCGGCGCGCTCCAGGCTGCCCTGTTCACGCAGGCGGCGGTGGCGGGTGCGGTCGGTCACGGGCAGTTCCGGGGGCAGCGCTGACGGCTGAGGGCGTCTGTTCACACGGCGACAAGCTACCGATACCGCCGCGCACTTGCCATAGTTCGACGAATTCCGTCTCTCCAAAGCCCATCGACCTCCGGAATTCGCAGTAGGCCCCGCACCCGTCCAAGCTCTGCCCGGAGAGTCCATCAACTCCCGCTCCGAAACAATTGTGAGCCCCGCCCCGGCACGGTCTGATGGAACGCATGGATCACATGGATCTCCGTACGGATCACGGCATGGATCTCCGCCACCACGAGGACTTCGGCCCCGGCACCGGCAGCCTCCCGCCCCGCGCCTGGTACGCCGCGTCGGACGCCGCCGCCCTCTCCCTCAACGGCACCTGGCGCTTCCGCCTCTCCGCCACCGCCGACGCCGAGGACGAGTCGTTCGCCGCCCCCGGCCATGACCGCGCGACCTGGGGCGAGATCACCGTCCCCGGCCACTGGGTGCTCCAGGGCCACGGCTCCCCGCACTACACCAACCAGCTCTACCCGTTCCCGGTGGACCCGCCGCGCGTGCCGACCGACAACCCCACGGGCGACCACCTGCGCACCTTCGACCTGCCATCCGACTGGCCCGCGTCCGGCACCACCGTGCTCCGCTTCGACGGCGTCGAGTCCTGCGCCCGCGTCTGGCTCAACGGCACGGAACTCGGCGACTTCAAGGGCTCCCGGCTCCCGCACGAGTTCGACGTCGGCGCGCTGCTGCGCCCCCAGGGCAACGTCCTCGCGGTCCGCGTCCACCAGTGGTCCTCCGGGTCGTACCTGGAGGACCAGGACCAGTGGTGGCTGCCGGGCATCTTCCGCGACGTGACGCTGCTGCACCGGCCCGAGGACTGCGTGGGCGCCCACTTCGTGCACGCGTCCTACGACCATCGTGCGGGGACCGGCACGCTGCGGGTCGACGCGGACACCCAAGGGCGCGCGGACGCCCAAGGACGTACGGACGCCCAAGGGCGCGTCACCGTCGCCGAGTTGGGCATCGACGTGGCGACGGGCGAGGCGGTCACCGTGCCCGTCGAGCCGTGGACCGCCGAGACCCCGAGGCTCTACGACGGGGTCCTGGCCACGGCGGGCGAGCGGATCCCGCTGCGCATCGGTTTCCGTACGGTCGCCGTCGAGGACGGGCTCATCAAGGTCAACGGCCGCCCTCTCCTCTTCCGCGGCGTCAACCGCCACGAGTTCCACCCGCGGACGGGCCGCGCCCTCGACCTCGCCACCATGCGCGCGGACATCCTGCTGATGAAGCGGCACAACATCAACGCCGTCCGCACCAGCCACTACCCGCCACACCCAGCCTTCCTCGACCTCTGCGACGAGCTGGGCCTGTGGGTCATCGACGAGTGCGACCTGGAGACGCACGGCTTCCAGGCGATCCGCTGGCGCGGCAACCCCGTCGACGACGACCGCTGGACGCCCGCCCTCCTCGACCGCGCGGCCCGCATGGTCGAGCGCGACAAGAACCACCCCTCGGTCGTCATCTGGTCGCTGGGCAACGAATGCGGCACGGGCCGCGGCCTGACCGCCATGGCCGAGTGGATCCGCGCCCGCGACGACAGCCGCCTCCTGCACTACGAGGGCGACAGGTCGTGCGCCGACACCGGCATGTACGCGCGGATGTACGCCGACCACGCCGAGGTCGAGCGCATCGGGCGTGGCGAGGACGAGGGGCCCGAGCGTCGGCGTCAACTCCCCTTCGTCCTCTGCGAGTACGGGCATGCCATGGGCAACGGCCCGGGCGGGCTCAGCGAGTACCAGCGGCTCTTCGAGACGTACGAGCGGATTCAGGGCGGCTTCATCTGGGAGTGGATCGACCACGGCCTCGCGCACCCCTCGTACGAGTACGCCTACGGCGGTGACTTCGGCGAGGAGTTGCACGACGGCAACTTCGTCTGCGACGGGCTGGTCCTCCCCGACCGGACGCCGTCCCCGGGCCTCGTCGAGTACAAGAAGGTGATCGAGCCGGTCCGCATCGAGGGCGGCGGCCACGAGGGGGCCGTACAGATCACCAATCTGTACGACTTCGCCACGCTCGACCACCTCTCCTTCACCTGGTCCTACGAGCGGGACGGTGTGCGCGTCGCCGACGGCACCCTGGCGGTGCCCGCGACCGGGCCCGGCGAGCGCGCCGAGGTGAAACTGCCGTCGGCGCCGAGGTGCGACCCGGGCGGGGAGACCCAGTGGACGGTCCGTGCGGTGCTCGCGTGGGACACCGCGTGGGCGGAGCGCGGCCACGTCGTGGCGTGGGCCCAGTTCACCGACGAGAGCGGCGTGAGCCCGGCCGTGGTGGGCGGTACGGCACCGGTGCGGGACGAGGGCCGGATCGCGCTCGGGCCCGCCCTCTTCGACGCCCGCGGCACGCTGCTGGCCCTCGACGGCCTGGAGATCGAGGATCTGCGCCTGGACGTGTGGCGGGCGCCCACCGACAACGACAACGGCATGCCCTGGCGCCCCGAACCCTCACCCGCCGCCCGGTGGCGCGCGCTGGGTCTCGACCGGATGCAACACCGCCTCGACGCCGTCGAGTTGGCCGAGGACGCCTTGGTCGTACGTACCCGGGTCGCGCCCGCCGCGAGCGATCTGGGTCTGCGCGTGGCGTACCGCTGGCAGTCCGACGGGAGCCGCCTGCTGCTGGCGCTGGAGGTGGAGCCGGAGGGCGAGTGGAGCGTGCCGCTGCCCCGCGTCGGCATCCGCTTCGGGCTGCCCGGCGCGTCCGGGCCCGTGCGATGGTTCGGCGGCGGGCCCGGCGAGGCCTACCCCGACACCCGCGCGGCCTCGATGACCGGCGTCTGGGAGTCGGACGTCGACGCGATGCAGACCCCCTATGTACGCCCGCAGGAGAACGGCGCCCGCCCCGGCCTGCGTTGGGCGGAGATCGGCGGGCTGCGGATCGACACCGGCGACAGGCCGTGGTTCACCGCCCGCCGCTGGACCACCGAACAGCTCGACGCCGCCCGGCACCGCACCGACCTCACTCCGGGCGACACGGTCTGGGTCAACCTCGACATCGACCAGCAGGGCATCGGCACGGGATCCTGCGGCCCCGGCGCCCTGCCGGAGCATCAGCTGCACGCCCGGCCGGAGAGGCTGGAGGTCACCTTCTCCACCGCCGTGACCCGGGGAAACGGGGCCGCCCGGCACTAGACTGGGCATGAACACCGACCCCACGTGCCGCCCTGGGGGGAGGGAGCACCGCATGCCACACCAGCGGCTCGGCCGCGGCCCGTCAAGGCCCGAACCCGCCCCGGAACCGCGACCCGACGCGCCCCCGGGGCGCTTCGTGGGCTGGCTCGGCGGCTTCGGCTGCGCGGCGGCCGGGTACGCGGTGTTCCAGTCGCTGGTGGGCGTGTTGCCGGACGCGATCTCGGCGGACGCCGCGCGCTACGGCATCGCGACGGTGAGCGGTCTCGGCGTGGGCCTCGCCGCCTGGCTCTCGGCCGCGCTGATCAGGGCGAGGGCGGAGGCCGGGGGCGAGGACGGTGACGGCGCGGACGAGGACGGGCCCGGCGGCGGCCGCGTGAGCC
>NZ_WMBF01000266.1:0-8644 GCF_019400875.1 Streptomyces anatolicus
AGGTACATACGTCCGCGGTGGCGCGGCAGGCGGGGCGAGGCCCGGTCCCGCCGGGCCGCCTGCTCGGTTCGGCGGGGCGGGACCAGGGGGTGCTCCGCCCGTTTCAGGGGCCGGGGCGCTCCGGGCTGGACGCCCCGGGCGTGCCGTGTCCGTCGCGTAAGTGGTCCCGGCCGTATCCACCCGTGACACCTGGCGATTCAATCCGTACGCTGCTGAATATGGATATGCACAGCGTGGGCACCGTGACCCTTGGGACGTCCGGGACGACCGCGGCGGATGTCGTCGCCGTCGCGCGCGGGAACGCCCGCATCGAACTGAGTGACGAGGCGCGGACCGCCCTCGCCGCCTCCCGGGAGATCGTCGACGCGCTCGCGGCCAAGCCCGACCCCGTCTACGGCGTCTCCACCGGCTTCGGAGCCCTGGCGAGCCGCCACATCGGCCCCGACCTGCGCGCCCAGCTCCAGCGCAACATCGTCCGCTCGCACGCCGCGGGCATGGGCCCGCGCGTGGAGCGCGAGGTGGTCCGCGCGCTGATGTTCCTGCGCCTGAAGACGGTCTGCTCGGGCCACACCGGCGTACGCCCCGAGGTCGCGCAGACGATGGCCGACGTGCTCAACGCCGGCATCACCCCGGTCGTCCACGAATACGGCTCGCTCGGCTGCTCCGGCGACCTCGCCCCCCTCAGCCACTGCGCGCTGACGCTGATGGGCGAGGGCGACGCCGAGGGCCCCGACGGCGAGCTGAGGCCCGCCGGTGAGCTGCTCGCCGCGCACGGCATCACCCCGGTCGAGCTGCGCGAGAAGGAGGGCCTCGCCCTCCTCAACGGCACCGACGGCATGCTGGGCATGCTCATCATGGCCCTCGCCGACCTGGAGAAGCTCTACAAGTCGGCCGACGTCACCGCGGCCCTCACCCTCGAAGCCCTGCTCGGCACGGACAAGGTCCTCGCCCCCGAGCTGCACGCCATCCGCCCGCACCCCGGCCAGGCCGCTTCCGCCGCCAACATGCTCGCGGTCCTCGCCGGTTCGGGCCTCACCGGCCACCACCAGGACGACGCCCCGCGCGTGCAGGACGCGTACTCGGTGCGCTGCGCCCCGCAGGTCGCGGGCGCCGGACGCGACACCATGGCGCACGCCCGCACGGTCGCCGAGCGCGAGCTGGCCGCCGCGGTCGACAACCCCGTCGTGCTGCCCGACGGCCGCGTGGAGTCCAACGGCAACTTCCACGGCGCCCCGGTCGCGTACGTCCTCGACTTCCTCGCGATCGCCGCCGCCGACCTCGGCTCGATCGCCGAACGCCGCACCGACCGCCTCCTCGACAAGAACCGCTCGCACGGCCTGCCGCCCTTCCTCGCGGACGACGCCGGGGTCGACTCGGGTCTGATGATCGCCCAGTACACGCAGGCGGCCCTGGTCAGCGAGATGAAGCGGCTCGCGGTCCCCGCCTCCGCCGACTCCATCCCGTCCTCCGCCATGCAGGAGGACCACGTCTCCATGGGCTGGTCGGCGGCGCGCAAACTGCGTACGGCCGTCTCCAACTTGACCCGCATTGTGGCCATCGAGCTGTATGCCGCGACCCGCGCCGTCGAGCTGCGCGAGGGCCTCACCCCGGCCCCCGCCACCCGCGCGGTCATCGAGGCGGCCCGCAAGGCGGGCGTCGAGGGCCCGGGCCCGGACCGCTTCCTCGCCCCGGACCTGGCGGCGGCGGACGCGTTCGTCCGCTCGGGCGCGCTGCTCGCGGCCGTGGAGCCGGTCACCGGCCCGCTGGCCTAGCCGCACTCAGACCGGCGGGCCCTCGCGCAGGGCCTGCCGGATGCGGCGGGTGAGCGTGGTCCAGGGGCGCGCGTCGACCACGGGCAGCGCGCGCATGGCCGCCTGCCGGGCGAGCCAGTGGGAGTACGCGGCGCTGACCTCGGCGCGCGCGGACTGGTCCCCGCTGTCGGGCTCCCGGCAGGCGTAGTTGGCCGCGATCCGGAGCGGGTCGCCCTCATGGAGGAAGACGGCCCGCACCTCGCGCCCGGCCCCGGCGCCCTCGCGCATGGCGAGCACCGCGGCCGCGGGCGTGAGGTAGTCGCCCTCGATCACCGCGGGCACGTCGACGGTCAGGCGGTTGCGTACGACCCCCAGGAGCGCGGGGTCCAGGGCCTCGGCGGTGGCGATCTGCGCGTCCAGGATCCACTGCGGGGAGAGCCGGGAGACGTCGAGGCCGTCGAAACGGTGGAGCCCCGGGTGCCCCTCGGCCGTGGTGATCGCCTGGACCGCGCCGACCACGTCGTCGAACTCGACGACGAACGCCTTCGCCTCCTCGGCCAGTTCGGCGGCGACCCGGCTCTTGCCGATGCCGGACGCGCCCCCGATCAGCAGGATGTCCCAGGGTGGGGCGATGGCCGGGCCGCCGTTCAGAACGCCGCGCCGCGCGCCCCGGCCGGCCGTTCTCTGCGTACGGAGTAGGCGACGAAGCCCGCTCCCAGGCCGAGGAACGCCGTGCCGCCGATCACGTACGGAGTCGTGTCGAAGCTGCCGGTGTCCGCGAGGCGGCCGGTGGACGCGGTCGTCTCGTGGTGAGGTGCTGCTGCCGAGGTCGTGGGCCTGTCGTCCCGGGCCGTCTCGTGCGACCCGGGAGAGGTCGCGTTCGCGGAGGGGACGAACCACAAGGCGCCGAGGAGGGCTCCTGCGGCGGTGGCGGTCAGCATGGATCGACGTGCGGACACGGAATCGGATCCCCCTTGTGGTGCTGGCGAATTGGCCGTGTGGGCCGATGGTAGTGAAAGGCGCGGGTCGCGGGAAAGTCGCGGGGGAGCCGGGCCGTACGCTCCGTCATATGACTGGAGACGAGACATCACGGTTTGTGCGACTGCGGGTCGAAATGGTGGTCGAGATCGATGACGCCGGAAAGCTGACCGGCGCGGCGCTGGGGCGCATCGCGGAGGACGAGCGGATGCCCGCCGAGGAGCGCGCGCACGCCGAGGCCGCCGTCAAGGAGGACGGCGCCGAGGCGCTCGCCTATCTGGTGGATCCGTTCGACCTGGTCAGCGCGGTCCCCGGGATCGAGCTGACGCAGGCCTCGTGGAGCAGCGAGATGGTCGACTACGACCCCGATTCGCCGGACTGGGACCCGGACGAGGATGATGACGACGAGGACGACGAGTTGGTGTAAGCCGGCGGCGCGAACCGGATTGGACGATCCGGAATCGGGGACCCCGGACAGCGACCGCCGTCCGGGGTCCCGTTGTCCTGCCCCGCGTGATGATCGGTTTTCCCGTGGGCCCTCCCATGCAGCAGAGTGGGGACCGGGGGCGGTTCCAGTACCGCCGGGGTGGTGTTCCCCACACCCGGCGCGGTAGTGGAACGGGACGAACCGGGCAGGACGTTATGCGGGTGACGAGGGACTCTCGGGGCTGGTCCGGGTACCCGGCATTCGGGCATCCGGCCACATTCGGGGATTCGGCAACTATGGAGATGCGTGTGATGACGGACAGTAGGCGTCGCAAGCCTGGGCGTGGACGCAAGGGCCTGGCGGCCGTGTCCGCACTCGTCGGCGGCGTGCTCGTGCTCTCGGCGTGCAACGGCGACGACGGCGACAAGGCCTCCGGCGGCAAGGAGTCGCAGAACCAGGTCGACGAGGCGGCGGCCAAGAAGACCTCCGCCGCCCAGATCAAGATCGCGCCGAAGAACGGCTCCGGCAACGCCAGCATCAACAGCGCGGCCAAGGTCACGGTCAGCGACGGCACGCTCACCGCCGTGACGATGAAGTCCGCCGACGGCAAGGCCGTGGCCGGTCAGATATCCGCTGACAAGAAGAGCTGGCAGCCCGGCGCCCAGCTGGAGCGCGCCACGAAGTACAAGATCTCGGCGACCGCCACGGACTCCGAGGGCCGCAAGGCGCACGAGAACTCCGCGTTCACGACCGTCTCGCAGGCCAACAGCTTCATCGGCAACTTCACGCCGGAGGACGGCTCCACGGTCGGCGTCGGCATGCCCGTGTCGATCAACTTCGACAAGGGCATCACGAACAAGAAGGAAGTCCAGTCCGCGATCAAGGTGTCGTCCACCAGCGGCCAGGAGATCTCCGGCCACTGGTTCGGCAACAACCGCCTGGACTTCCGCCCCGAGGACTACTGGAAGGGCAACTCCACCGTCACGCTCAAGATGAGCCTCGACGGCGTCGAGGGTGCCGACGGTGTCTACGGCGTCCAGCAGAAGACCGTCCAGTTCAAGATCGGGCGCAACCAGGTCTCCATCGTCGACGCCAAGACGAAGACGATGAAGGTCACCCGGGACGGCAAGGTCATCAAGACCATCCCGATCTCCGCGGGCTCGCCGGAGAACAAGACGTACAACGGCAAGATGGTGATCTCCGAGATGTTCAAGGAGACCCGCATGGACGGCGCGACCGTCGGCTTCAAGGACGGCGACGGCAAGGGCGAGTACGACATCAAGGACGTGCCGCACGCCATGCGCCTGTCCTCGTCGGGCACCTTCATCCACGGCAACTACTGGGGCTCGCCGTCCATCTTCGGCAACGCCAACACCAGCCACGGCTGCATCGGTCTCGAGGACGCCAAGGGCGCGGGCGACAAGAGCAAGCCCGGCGCGTGGTTCTTCGACAACACCATCACCGGTGACGTCGTCGACGTCCGCAACACCGGCGACAAGACCATCGCCCCGGACAACGGCCTCAACGGCTGGAACATGGACTGGGCGCAGTGGAAGGCCGGCTCCGCCGTCTGACCCCACACGGTCGTACGGCGGAAACGACAGCACGACAGGCAGGAACTCGGCCCGCATCCCGAAAGGGGTGCGGCCCGAAAACGCACCCGTACCAACTCTCCACTTACTCCCCACTATTGAGCAGATGTTCGGCTCTGTGCATACTTCGCTCCACGAGGGGCGACAGCCCCTGAACCTCCAGGGGGAGACTTGCACAGACAAGTGAAGAGAGCGTGCGGGGCCAGTGTCGCCGCGGCGGTCGCCGTGGCGCTTGCGGCGGGCATGACCAGCCCGGCGGCAGCGGAGCCGGTACCCGCGGGGGACGTGATCGGTGCGCAGGGCACGGCGGGCAAGGCCGTCGGCAGCCACCGCATCACGCTGATCACCGGTGACCGGGCCGTCGTCGACGCCAAGGGCCGCGTGGTCGGCCTGGAGCGGGCCAAGGGGCGCGAGCACATACCCGTGCAGGTGCGGCGCAGCGGCGGACACACGCTGCTGATACCCGCCGACGCGCAGCGGCTGATAGCCGACGGCAAGATCGACCAGCGGCTGTTCGACGTCACCGAGCTGAACAGCAAGCGCAACCGAGCGGCCCAGAAGAAGGGCCTCAAGCTCATCGTCGGCTACAAGGGAGCCGCGGCCGGCGCCAAGGCCGACGTCCGCTCCGCCGGTGACACCACGGTCCGCAGGACCCTGAAGTCGCTGAACGCGGACGCGGTCACCACGCCCAAGAGCGACGCCGCCGACCTGTGGGCGGCCCTCACCAGCGGCAAGGGCGACGCCCGTAGCGCCGCTTCCGGCGTCGGCCACGTCTGGCTCGACGGCGTCCGCAAGGCGCGCCTCGACAAGAGCGTCAAGCAGATCGGCGCCGACAAGGCCTGGGCCGCCGGGTACGACGGCAAGGGCGTGAAGATCGCCGTCCTGGACACCGGCGTCGACGCCACCCACCCGGACCTCAAGGACCAGGTGGTGGCGGAGAAGAACTTCACGCCGTCCCCGGACGCCAAGGACCGCTACGGCCACGGCACGCACGTCGCGTCCACCGCGGCCGGTACGGGCGCGAAGTCGGGCGGCAAGTTCAAGGGCGTCGCGCCCGCCGCCAAGCTCCTCAACGGCAAGGTCCTCGGCGACGACGGCTACGGCGAGGACTCCGGCATCATCGCCGCCATGGACTGGGCGGTCGCCGAGGGCGCCGACATCGTCAACCTCAGCCTCGGCGGCGGTGACACCCCCGGTGTCGACCCGCTGGAGGCCCAGGTCGACAAGCTCTCCGCGGAGAAGGGCGTCCTCTTCGCGATCGCCGCCGGCAACGACGGCGAGCCCGGCTCCGTCGGCTCCCCGGGCAGCGCGGACTCCGCGCTGACCGTCGGCGCGGTCGACGGTGACGACAAGCTGGCGGACTTCTCCAGCCAGGGTCCGCGGGCCGGCGACGGCGCGATCAAGCCCGATGTGACGGCCCCGGGTGTGGACATCACCGCGGCCGCCGCGCCGGGCAGCATCATCGACCAGGAGGTCGGCCAGAACCCCGCGGGCTATCTGACGATCTCCGGTACGTCGATGGCGACCCCGCACGTCGCGGGCGCCGCCGCGCTGCTCAAGCAGCAGCACCCCGACTGGAAGTACGCCGAGCTGAAGGGCGCCCTGACCGCGTCCACGAAGGACGGCAAGTACACGCCGTTCCAGCAGGGCTCGGGCCGTATCGCCGTCGACAAGGCCATCAAGCAGAGCGTGTTCGCCGAGCCGGTCTCGGTGAACTTCGGCACGCAGCAGTGGCCGCACGCCGACGACAAGCCGGTCACCAAGAAGGTCACGTACAAGAACATCGGCAAGGACGCCGTCACCCTCGACCTGACCGTCTCCGGCAAGGACCCGAAGGGCCGCACGGCCCCGGCCGGCTTCTTCGCCCTCGGCGCGAAGAAGGTGACCGTCCCCGCGGGCGGCTCGGCCTCGGTCGACCTGACCGCCGACCCCAAGCGCGGTGCCGCGCTGGACGGCACGTACTCCGCGTACGTGGTGGCGACCGGCGGCGGGCAGTCCGTGCGGACCGCCGCCGTGGTCGACAACGAGGTGGAGTCCTACGACCTGACGCTGAAGGTCATCGGACGGGACGGCGCTCCGGCCAAGTCCTACGACGCCGACCTCGAAGGCGTCACCGGGCTCGCCAAGAACAAGTCCTACGACCCGTTCGACGCCTCCGGCACCGTCAAGGTCCGGGTGCCCAAGGGCGGTTACATCCTGAACTCCGGGATCTTCGTCGACCCGGCGGACTTCACCAAGGGTGCCGACTGGATCGCGCAGCCGAAGCTGAGCGTCACCAAGGACACCACGGTGACGCTGGACGCGCGCACGACGAAGCCGGTGGACATCACCGTGCCCGCCGAGGGCGCCAAGATGGAGTTCGCGGCTCCGGACTACAGCATCGACACCCCGGACGTGGGCTACAGCTTCGGCTGGTTCCTCGACTCGTACGCCAACTTCCGTACGAAGCACCAGGGTCCGCAGGTCACCGACGGCTCCCTGTTCCAGCAGTGGGACGGGCACTGGACCAAGGGTGAGGACACCGAGTACAACGTCGTCACCGGCCGCAAGGTCAAGCAGGTCGCGACCGGTTACACCAAGCACTTCAAGGCGAGCGAGCTTGCCAAGGTGAAGGTGAACCTGGGCGCGTCGAGCTCGGGCAAGAAGGGCGCGCTCAACGCCTTCGGCTACGTCCCCGGCAGTTCGAGCGGTTCCTCGCTCGGCATTCCGCGGCCGCTGCCCTCCACGCGGACGCTGCACCTGTCCACCGTGGACAAGGTGGAGTGGAGCCTGGACATGGAGCAGCAGGCGGGGACCACCCCCGACGGCTGGCCCATCGTCGACGCGGCCTACTCGCTGGGTGCCCCGCAGGTCTTCAAGGCGGGTCAGAGCTACGAGAAGACCTTCAACACGGCGGTCTTCGGTCCGCGTATCGGCGGCGACTACGGCGTCTTCCGCAACGACAACGAGATCGTGGGTTACCTGCCGCTCTTCGCGGACGGCAAGAACCACGCGGGCTCCTCGCTCTACACCTCGGCGAAGTCGACGCTGTACCGCAACGGCACCAAGGTCGGCGAGAACGACAGCCCGCTGGTCGGCGAGCCGTTCAAGGTGTCGTCGGGTGACGCGGCGTACGAGCTGAAGACGTCCGTCAAGCGCTCCGTGAAGGTGGCCGCGGCCTCCACCCGGATCGACGCGAGCTTCAAGTTCCGCTCCAAGAAGGTGGCGAGCGCCAAGCTCCCCGTCTCCGTGGCGCGGTTCAGCCCGGCGGTCGACCTGCGCAGCAGGGCGGAGGCCGGCAAGACCCAGTCCGTGCCGGTCACGGTCCAGGGCTCGGCGGCGGGTGCGAACCTCAAGTCCCTCTACGCCTACGTCTCCTACGACTACGGCCAGACCTGGAAGCAGGTCAAGGTGGTCAACGGGAAGATCTCGGTGAAGAACCCCGCGAAGGGTGAGGGGATCTCCTTCCACGCCAAGATCACGGACAAGAAGGGGAACAAGTCGACGCTGTCGATCTACAACGCGTTCTACGGCAAGTGATCTTGCCCGGCTAGTGCGTTGACCCCCGGCGCGGCGCCGAAGGGACTGTCGATCACGTATCGCCAGTATCCGTCGGCGCCGCGTCGTGCCACGTCCGTGGCGGTGGAGCGCACCACGCCCTGGCCGATCTCCCAGTCGACGACGAGGAGCGCGATGTCACCGGCGACGTGCACGTGCCGGGGCGTCACCGAGATCGGCAGGCCGAGGGCGAGGAAGGGGCCGTTGGCGGCGGCGATCTCCGCGCTGCCGTGCACGGCGGCTCCGGTCTCGGGCACGAAGGCGGCCCGCGCCTCGTACAGCTCGCGTACGGCGTCGGCGTCGCCGCTGTTGAACCGCTCGGCGAACGCGGCGGGGACGTCCTCGGCGCGGGTGGGCAG
>NZ_WMBF01000267.1:0-8625 GCF_019400875.1 Streptomyces anatolicus
GGGGCGGACAGGTAGGGGGTGGCATCGGCGTGTGTGCCGGGAGTGTGTGGTTCTCGGGCGAACGCGTCCTGTGTGCCGGGCACGTGTGGTTCTGCGCCGAAGCCGTCCCGCGTGCCGGGCGTGTGTGGTTCCGCGCCGACCTCATCGAGCGTGCCGAGCACGTGGGTTGCCCCGCCGGACCCGGCCCCCGTACTGCGCACCCGCGGTTCCCCGCCGAACTCCTCCCGCGTACCGAGCACATGTGGTTCCCCGCCGAGCCACAGCGGCCACCAGGGCCCGGCCGGGGCGGGGAGGTCGACGCAGGCGGTGGCGGCGGTCGGGTACTCGGCCGCCGCGCACATCAGGACGCGATGGTCCGCGTCGGGCCACGCGAGTACGTCGGGAGCGCCCGCTGCCCAGCGTGTCCGGGGCGGAACCGGTCGTGCCCCGGCGCCCCGTGCGAAGGGGCCCGTGCCGGTCACCGAGGTGGCCCAGTTCGGCTCCAGGGAGTGGGAGGTGCCCTCGTCCAGGTGGGTGACGAGCAGATGACCGCCGCCCGGGGCGGGTTCCAGCTCCCGGACCAGCAGGGGCCCGGTGAGGGTGCGCAGGGTGCCGGTGCCGGGAGCCAGCTCGGCCACCCGGACGGCGGCCAGGGCGGCCAGTTCCGGTACCCCTTGCGGGAAGACCGGCCATCCGGGGCCCCGCGCCTCGCAGGCCACGGCGATCCGGCCGGGTTCCGCCGCCCCGCCGCCCCCCGTGGGCGGCGGGGCGGGGGTGAGGATGACGAGATCTGAGCCGCACCACGTCAGGGGCGGCGCTCCGCCGCCGCCGAGGCCGGTGAGCGAGGTGGCCGCCCTGACCTGGCCGTACCGCACGACGGTGCGCGCGCGGTGGTCTGCGATCCACGGGTGTGCCCGGCGCCCGCGCAGGGCCAGCCCGGCCACCAGGGGGAGCGTCGGGTGCCAGGCGAGGGCGCTCGGCACGAGGTCCGTGACGGGCAGGCGCCACAGGTCGTCCCGGTCCGGGCGGCCGATCTCGACGCGGATCGGGCGGGCCCGCCCGGTGTCGAGGCCGACGAGTCCCGGGTCGACGCGCCACTCGCCCCACAGGGCCGTGCCCGGGTGCGCCTCCCGCAGGCTCGGGTGCGCCGGCGCGGTGATCAGCGCCCACGCGGAGAGGTCGGGGGCGGCGTCGACCCGCTGCCGGACGCCCTGGAGACGGTCGGCGGGGGCGGCCGGGAGAGCGGTGTCAGCCCGCACGGTGGACCGCCGGTGCGCTCAGGGTGACGCCGTCGATCAGTGCCTTGACCCCGCCGATCCCGGACACCGGTCCGCATACCGGTTCCCCCCGGGCGTCCAGGCCCTGGGCGCACGGCACCCCGAGGTCGGCCAGGGCCGGCGGCAGTTCGTCCTCGCCCTTGACCACGGTCGTGGTGACCGTGGAGCGCCGGGCGGGCTCCATGAACCGCAGCAGGTGCTTGAGGGAACGGCAGGCGGGACAGTCGTCGGAGACGTAGAGCCGTACCGCGCTCACGCGCTCCTCGCAGGCCGCCGCCCGCGCCGTGGAGTCGCGTTCCGCGCGCCGGTCGAGGGCCCGCACCGTGCCGTAGGTGACCGCGGCCGAGAGCGCGGCGGTGACCGCCCGGGTGCGGCCCGCGCGCTGTGGGGAGGCCGCGAGCGCGGCGGCGGCGACGAGCGACGCCGCCGCGTTCGCCGCGACGTGCGTGCGCCCCACCGCGGTGAGGCGCGCCGCGCCGAAGCAGGCGCACTTCGTGCCCTTGAGGCGGTGGGCGGCGACGGTCAGCGCGGCGTAGCCGCCCAGCGGGACGAGCGCGGCGAGCCGGCCGGGCGCGACCAGGGTCACGGCCGCGGCCGCCAGTTCGGCCGCACCGACGAGGTGCACGCCGCGGGGTGCCGCGAGCGGGCCCGAGGTGATGGGCCAGTCCAGTTCTTCGGCTTCTTCGGCGCGGGTGACCGCCTTGGCGACGCCGGAGACGGCGAGGGGGCCCGCGAGGGCGGCGACCGCCAGGTCGGGCAGCCGGTCGCGGAGGCTCCGGCCGAGGGTGACGCGCATGGGAGTTACCTCCGGTGGGTGTCCGGCGCGGCGGTGCGGGCCGGAGGGGTGGCTGACGGTTCGGCGGCGGTGCGGGCGGGAGTCGTATCTGAGGGTTCGTCGGCGGTGTGGGCCGGACTGGCGGCTGACGGTTCGGCGGCCGTGGGGGCCGGAGTGGTCGCTGACGGTTCGGTGGCGGGTACGGCCTCGAACCAGCCGGCCGCGACGAGTTCCCGGCTCATCCGGCGCACCGCCTCACCGGCGTGGCCGGTGCCGGGCCCCGGAAGGCCGTGGCTGAGCAGGCGTTCGATGACGCGGGCTTCCTGTTCCCCGCACTCGGTGACGCGCAGGGTCGGCGCGTGTACCAGCACGGCGCCCCCGAACGGCAGTGGGGTGTACCGGACCTGGGGCGCGAGGCGCGGCCG
Source organism: Streptomyces anatolicus (assembly GCF_019400875.1). Lineage (NCBI taxonomy): Bacteria > Bacillati > Actinomycetota > Actinomycetes > Kitasatosporales > Streptomycetaceae > Streptomyces > Streptomyces anatolicus. Next base: position 2,457 of record NZ_WMBF01000267.1, read on the forward strand.
GTCCGGCCGGGAGACGGAGGGAGGGGTCATGGTCAGCCTCGCAGCCATCGGTCGAGCCAGACCATCCTGAGCAGGACGAGGGCCTGGGCGCTGAGGTCACGGCCGTCCCGGAGGATGCCGACGAGGACGGCCGGGTCGATCAGACCCAGGTCCGCCAGGGCGCTTTCGCGTTCCCACTCGGCGATGACCTTGGGCCGTTCGCGGTGCAGGTGCTCGGCCGCGGCGAGCCGCAGCCAGTGACGTGGCGTGCTCTTGCGTACGCCGGTGACACGGTGGGCCGCGACGGCGGTCCGCAGCGGGACGTGGGACTGGAAGCGTCCGCCCCGGATCCGGCCGAGCCGGTGCGGTGGCAGGGCGCCGACCGAGGCCAGCACCCGGGGGTCGAGCGCCGGCAGTTGAGCGCCGCCGTGCCCGTGCTCGGCCAGCGCGGCGTCCGCCCGGCCGAGCACGGGCGGCAGGGACTCCAGGTGTTCGCGCCAGACCGCCAGTGATCCGCGCCTGGCCGCGTCGAACGCCTCCCGCCCCCGGTCGGTGAGGCCGGGCACGCGGTCCGCGCCGGTCGGTGAGGGCGGCGGGGGCGCGCTCACCGGCTGGCTGTCCGGGAGGTCGGCCGCCACCCGGTCCGGGTCGTGGACGACGCCCTTGTCGAAGAGGGCGCGCGCCTGGGACAGCGAGCCGAGGACCCCGGACACATGGAAGGGCTCACAGGTCAGCAGGCGCCAACCGCGGTACCCGGGCCTGGCGTCGGGCAGGCGCGCCGACGTCAGGGGGTCGAGCAGGCCGCCGCTCATCAGCGGAAGTCCGATGTGGGCGGCGAGGTGTTCGGCCAGCAGCCGGGGCACCTCGGTGTCCGGCAGCGGGGGGACCGGTTCCTCCCCGGTGATCCGGTGGTGGTCGAGCAGTCCCAGCAGATCCAGCGGCACCCGCTCGCACCGCAGGCCTGGGATCAGGGCCGGCGCCGTGCCGGACCGGGTGCCGAAGTCGGCGTGCACCAGGGGCGGCCGGTGGCCCGCCCGCAGGGCGCTGACCGCGAGGAACGCGGAGGAGAGGCCGCCGCTGTAGGCGATCGCGTAAGGGCCGGGCGCCGAGGCGAGGACCTCGCTCATCGCGTGGACGGGGGCGCGCCGCGTGGTGGTGGTCTCCGGCCGGTGCCTGCTCACCCGGACGCCGAAGCGGTCAAGGCGTACCGTCACCCCGGCGGCCAGCCGGTGCACGCCCGGTACGGGGGTGCTGTCCGGGGCCGGCGCGGCCCCCAGGGCCATGGCGAGCAGGGCGCCCGGATCGGGCGGGGGCAGCGGCGCGTCCTGCCGGAAGTCGGCCAGGTCGCCGCTCCACTCAAGGCGGCCGGGTCCGACGCGGTAGTACAGGGGCAGCGGGCCGGGCAGATCCCTGCGCAGCTCGAACGCCTCGTCGGTCTGCCGGCTGTCGGCGCCCAGGGGTTCGGCGGCCAGGGCGGGCCGGCTGCGGCGCACCCTGCCGTTCACGCATACGACGACGTCACGCACTGTCCTCATCCTCCGGCGTGTTCGTGTAGATCTCGACGTACTCCTCCGTCACGGGGAGCGAGGTGCTGAGGACGTCGCCGCCGCACCGCACCCAGGCGTAGAGGCCCGCGGGCGGCGCGGCCGGGACCGTCTCTCTGCCGAGGTGGAAGGAGGCGGGAAAACCCAGCCGGCGCAGACCGGCGGTCAGATAGATCGCGTCCTCCACGGGGTCCAGGAAGCCGACGGTGAGCCGCTGCACCGCGCGCAGACCGGTCACCGTCCGCGCCCGTCCCACTGGGCCGAAACGCCGGGCGGGAACAGGCGGCCAGGGGGCGAAGTCGAACAACCCGCCGTCCCGCCGCGACGATTCCAGGAATTCCTTTCCCGCCTGCGCCGACCGCAGCAGCGCGGACACATCCGTCACCATTTCCGCACTCCCTTTTCCGTCCGTCCTGTTCGTTCCGCCGTACCGTTTCCCGGAATACGAGGGAAACCGGTGGTGCCGTCGGAGGCTCGTGGCCGCCGACGGCACCGGTGAGTGTCAGGGCGTCTCGCACGCCCACCATTCACAGACGAGTCCGTAACAGCAGTCGCTGTCCCAGACGCACCTCGCTCCATTCGGGCTGCACGCCTCAGCGGTCTCGGTGGGCTCCGAGAACATGTGCTGCTGAAGGCCGCCTGCGGCCAGGCGCTCGGCCACGGAAACACCCGTCATGACTTCTCCTTCCGTCGAGTGCGGGAAGTGGCCGCTCAGGCGCGGCAGGTCCACCACTCGCAGAACCGCGGGTTGCAGCAGTCGGAGTCGAACCAGCAGCTCTGCCCGGGGTACTTGCACTCCTCGGCGACCGCGGTGGGCTCCGAGAACATGTGCTGCTGGAGAGTGCCGGCGGCGAGGCGCTCGGCCACGGAAACACCAGTCATCGATTTCCCTTTCGCTTGCCGGGCGGTCACATCGATCCGTACCGCCCTGTTGTCGTCCGGCGTGTTTTGTCGTCCGGCCGATAACGACGCTAGGAGCCGTCCGGCGGGCCCGGCAAGGAAAAACGTCCGTCCCGGACCGTCCCGGACCGTCCCGGTCGAGTCAGGAGCGCGGAAGCCTTGACCGGATGGCACCTCGCGCATTCTCATCATTCTCATCGTGATTCCGGCAATGTGCGGCGGGGCGGGCATGGAGTTTCCTACGTGCAGTGAGGAACAATCCCGGTGAATTTCAGCGCTATTCCCTTGGAACGCGGCGGCGAGCCGTGCCTGCTTGTCCTCGACGGCGGGACGCGCTGGGAGCTTCCCCGGCACCGGCATTCCGACCCGCGGGAGGTCAACTCCGCGCTGCACCACCGCTACGGGGTGGAAGTCGGCACCCTGGACGTCATACCCGTGCCCACCGGGGCCGGTGAGGACGGCGCGCCGCCCTCGTACCTCTTCGTGCACGAGACGCACAGCCCCGGCACGGCGCTGCCCCGGGGCGCGCGCTGGGCGCCCGTGGCGGAGCTGGCCGCGTCCTGCCACCGCTTCCTGCCGGGCCAGGAGCGGTTGTTGGGGCTCTGGTCGGCGTGCCGGGACCGCCGCGAGGACGAGGCGTGGCTGCCCTGGCGGCGCCCCGGATGGTTCGCGGAGGTGACCGGCTGGGCGGCGGAGGAACTGCACGGAATCGGTGTCGAGGTCGTCGGGCCCGCCGAACAGGACGGGTTCCGGGCCTGGTCCTGCCAGCTGCGGTTGCCGACCACGGCCGGTGTGGTCCACCTCAAGGCGAGTCCGCCGCCGCACGCGCACGAGCCCGCGTTGACCCGGCTGCTGGCCGAGTGGTTCCCCGGTGCCGTCCCCCGTGTACTGGCCTGGGACAGCGACAGACGCCTGATGCTCACCGCGGACTTCGGGCCGGTGTCCCGGCCGGTGGGGGCGGCACGCGTCGCCGCCGGTTTCGCGGCGGTGGCCCGGCGTATCGGAGTGATACAGCGTCAGGCTGCCGCGTACGCCGCCGAGATCGCCGCGACCGGCTGCCCCGCACACCGTCTCACCCTGCTGCCGGAGAGGTTCGAAGGCCTGCTCGACGAAGTGAGGGGCGGCGGGCCCGGCAAGCGGATCACGCCGGTCCGCCGCTCCGGTCAGGGGGAGCTGACGGACGAGGAGTCGCTGCGGCTGCGCCGCCTCGTCCCCGCGCTGGCCCGCGACTGCGCGCGCCTCGCGGCCCTCGACCTCCCGGAGAGCGTCGTGCACCACGACCTGTGGCGGGGCAATTTCCGGGTCGAGGGCGACGAGGCGCTGGTGTTCGACTGGGCCGACAGCGTGCTCACCCATCCCTTCCTGCAACTGGACGTGCTGCTGGGTGACTTGGCGGCTGCCGGAGGTTCCGCCGGGGACCGCGAGAGGGTGCTCGGCGGCTATCTCGCGGCCTGGGCCGGACACCGGCCGCCGACGCGACTGCGCGAAGGCGCCGCCCTGGCGGCCCGTATCGCCCCGGTGAGCCGTGCGCTGCTGATGCGCGACCGGCTGACCGGGGCGCCCTCCCACATCCGCCGCCGCTACCGGGGAGCGGTCACCGCCCCCCTGCGCGCCCGTCTCGCCCCCGACCGGGCCGGGGCGGGCACCTGACCGCGTCACCCGAGGGAAACGAGGAGCCCCATGCCCGGCCGACCCGCCATGACCTTCCGGCACCCCGTCCGCGCCACCGTGGCCACCGCGGTCACCGCCGCCTGCGCGACGGCCCTGGCCGTACCGGCGCATCCCGTACCGGCACACCCCACACCGGCGAATCCCGTACCGGCCGCCCACGCCGGGCCGCAGCAGCACCGCGTGCGCTGGCTGGCGTGCGACCAGGTACTCGACCCGGCTCCTCCGATCGATCCGGACGTCGCCGACTGCGCGGTGCGGCAGGTCCCGCGCGATCACGCCCGCCCTGACGCGGGCACCCTGGACGTGGTCATGCTCCGGCGCCGCGCCTCGGACCCGGCCAGGCGTCTGGGCACCCTGTTCGTCAACCCCGGTGGCCCCGGTCAGTCGGGGCTGCACTTCGCCTACCGGGCGGAGAAGTACCTGTCGGCGGAAGTCCTCGCGCGGTACGACGTGGTCGGCTTCGACCCGCGCGGCACCGGGCAGAGCGCGGCCGTACGGTGCTTCACCAGCCAGGAGGCGGCGGACACCGCGCTCGCCGGGAAACGCGAAGCACCCCTGCGCCGCGCGGAGGTGAGGGCGACTCTGCGTGCCGCGCGCGCCTACACGGACGCCTGCGCGCGCGACGGCGGTCCCCTGCTTGCGCACATGACCACCGCCGACGTCGCCCGCGACCTGGACCTGCTCCGCGAGGGCGTCGGCGCGAAACGTCTCAACTTCGCCGGTTTCTCCTACGGTTCGCTGATCGGCGCCACGTACGCCAACCTCTTCCCGGGGCACACCGGTGCGCTGATCCTCGACGGCAACATCGATCCGCTGCTGCGCATGACGGACGGGGCGGAGTACGACCGGCAGCGGGCCGTCGGCGCGGAGCGAGCGCTGACGGCGTTCCTGCGGGCCTGCGCCGCCGCGTCCGGCCGGTGTGCCTTCGGTGACGGGGAACCCGCGGCGGCCTTCGCCGCGATCCGCCAGCGGCTGCGGCACGGTCCGCTCACCCTGCCGGACGGCACGACGGTCGACTTCGGCGGCTTCGGCGCGCAGGTGTTCGGCAGGTTGTCGGCGGGCGACCTGACCGGCCTGGCCCGCTACCTCACCACCGTCCGGACCGCCGCCGCCAAGGACACGCGGGCCCCCGCAGCGGGGCCGGCACGAGGGACCGCGCAGGTAGCCCCCGGGAAGTCGACGCCCTATCGCGGCAACGACTCGGGCAACGCCGTCAACTGCGGCGAGAAGCCCTACCGGCTGCCCGCCCGCGCCTGGCCGGCGCTGGCCGAGCGCTGGGAGCGGGAGAGCCCCACCTTCGGGCGGAGGCGGGCGTTCGACGCGCTGCCCTGCGCCACGTGGCCCGTTCGGGCGGGCTCCGGCACCGCTCCGTACTCCGGCCCCTGGGACCGTCCGACGGGCCGCACCGCGTTGGTGATCGGCAACCGCCACGATCCGGACACCCCGTACGCCTTCGCGGAACGCATGGCCGCCCGGCTCGCCGACGCGCGCCTGCTCACCGCGGACATGTACGGGCACACCGCCATGGGCGCCAACAGGTGCGTGGACGAGCTGGCCACCCGCTACCTGACCGAACACGAAGTACCCCCCACCGACACGGCGTGCCCGGCGGGCGCCCCTCCGTTCGGGTGAGGTCCGGGGTCGGCGGGTAGGCTCCGCGCGTACCGCGGCCGGTGTGCTCTGGGGCGGAGCGGCGTATGGCCTTCGAGGCACGTCTTGTACCAGGCGAGGCGGGTGCTGCACGTGATCAACGAGGACCTGACGATCCATTCCCTGCTCGAGTGGTCACGCAGCCCGCGCAAGTAAACAATCACACTGGGCCAAGGACCAGCAGAGTCCGAAGGGACGCGACTCATGCACACGGCAGGCGTGACACATTCCTCTGCTCCTCGGCGCTTTACGCCTGGAGACCAGGTGACGCCACGCGAGGCGACCGACCATCCCGAAGACCTGATCGGCACGGTCATTGTGCGCGTCGCCACCGGCGAACTCCTCGTGGACTTCCCCCAGGCCGGCGGCGAGATGTACCTGGATGAGGAACTCGAAATGATAAAGCCGGCACCACCAGGCTGGAC
>NZ_WMBF01000268.1:0-8611 GCF_019400875.1 Streptomyces anatolicus
CGTCATCACCATCGACGTCACCGCCGTGAACATCGCGCTGCCCGACATCCGCGCCGACCTCCACGGCGGCATGGCCGGGCTCCAGTGGGTCGTGGACGCGTACACGCTGATGTTCGCCGCCTTGATGCTCTCCGCGGGGGCGCTCGCCGACCGGGCGGGGGCCCGGCGCGCGTACGCCTGGGGCGTGGGGCTCTTCACCGCCGCCTCGCTCGCCTGCGCCCTCGCGCCCGGCATCGGCGCGCTGATCGCCGCCCGCGTCGCGCAGGGCGGGGCCGCCGCCATCGTGATGCCCGCCTCCCTCGCGCTGATCCGGCAGGCGTACGACGATCCGCGCCGCCGCGCCCGCGCCATCGCGCTGTGGACGGTCGGCGGCTCGGTGGCCGTGGCCGTCGGGCCCGTGCTCGGCGGCGTCCTCACGGAGACCGCCGGGTGGCGTGCCGTCTTCCTGCTCAACCTGCCCGTGGGCGCCCTCATCCTCGCCCTCCTCTCCCGCACCGCCCGCTCCCCGCGCCGCCCCGCCCCGCTCGACCTCGCGGGGCAGGTGACCGCCGTGCTGGCCCTCGCCGGGCTCGCGTTCGCCGTCATCGAGGGCGCGCACCTGGGGTGGACGAGCGCGCCCGTGCTCGCCGCGTTCGCCGTGGCCGTCGGTTCCGGCCTCGCCTTCCGCGCCGCCGAGAAGCGGCACAGCGCGCCCATGGTCCCGCTCGGGCTGCTGCGGCAGCGGCTGGTCTCGGTCGCGCTGGCGGTCGGCTTCGCGGTGAACGCCGGGTTCTACGGCGTGACGTTCCTCCTCGGCCTCTACTACCAGCAGCTGCGCGGCATGTCGGGGATCGAGGCGGGCCTGATGTTCGTGCCGCTCGCGGCGATCATCACCGGTACGAACCTCGTCTCGCCCCGCCTCGCCGAGCGCGTCGGCCGGCGCCGTGTCGTCGTCCTCGGCCAGGCCGTACTCGCGCTCGCCATGTTCGCCCTGCTCCCGCTGGCGGCGCACACTCCGCTCTGGCTCGTGCTGGTGCTGCTGATCCCGACCGGTATCGGCGGCGCGCTCGCCGTCCCCGCGCTGACCGCGCAGCTCATGGACAGCGTGCCGGGCGAACGCGCGGGCACCGCGTCCGGGCTCCTCAACTCCCTGCGCCAGACCGGCGGCGCCATGTCCGTCGCCCTCTTCGGCGCCCTCCTCGCGGGCGCGGGCTCCGGGTTCTCCCTGCCGGGCATGCGGACGGGCCTCCTGGTGGCGGGCCTCACCCCCCTCACCCTGCCCGCCGCGACGGCGGGCGCCGCGCCCGCCAAGCACGGCGACGACTTCAACGGCGACGGGTACCGCGACTACGCGTACTCGAGCTTCAGCGCAAGAGGGGGCGGCGGCGTCACCGTGGTCTTCGGGACCGCCACCGGGCCCGGCTCCACAAAGCAGCGCCTCACCCAGGCGAGCCCCGGCGTACCCGGCGCCGACGAGGCGGACGACATGTTCGGCGAGGTGCGGGCCGCCGCGGACTTCGACGGCGACGGATACGGGGACCTCGCGGTGGCGGCCACCGGCGAAAACGGCTCCCAGGGCGCCGTGACGATCCTGTGGGGCTCCGCCTCCGGCCTCTCCAAGGGCACGACTCTGCCGAACAAGAACGCCGGTCGCCACAACTACATGGGCAAGGACCTGGCGACCGGCGACTTCAACGGCGACGGCAAGCAGGACCTGGCCGTCATCAACGAATCCATGACCTACGTCTACCGGGGCCCGCTCAAGCGTTCCGGCACCACTGGTGCCGTGACCAAGCTCGACAAGACGACGGGCTTCTACGCCTCGGCCCTGATCTCCGGCAAGGTCAACGGCGACAAGAAGACCGACCTCGCGATCATCGGCGATGTGGTCAACCCCGAGAAGATCGCATCCGACGCCTGGTTCATCAAGGGTGGCGCGAGTGCGCTCACCCCGGGCAAGACCCTGCGCCTGGAATCCCAGTCCGGCAACGGCGGCAGCACCGAGCGCGGCGGCGACGGCGTCATCGCCGACTTCGACAAGGACGGCTACGGCGACATCGCCATCGGCACCTCCCTCTACTCGAAGCACAAGGGCCGCGTCAGCGTCTGGTACGGCTCGTCCGGCGGCCCGTCCCGCAGCGCCCGCCTCACCCAGTCGACGAGCGGCGTCGCCGGATCCGCGGAGAACGACGACGAGTTCGGCTCCTCCGTCTCGGCGGGCGACGTCAACGGCGACGGCTACGCGGATCTGGCGGTCGGCGTGCACGGCGAGGAGATCGACGGCAAGGAGTACGCGGGCGGCGTGCACGTCTTCAAGGGCCGGGCGAGCGGCCTGTCCGGTGCCGGTTCACAGTGGTTCGCCCGCAACACCCCCGGGGTCCCGGGCCCGTTGGAGGCGGACGACACGTTCGGTGGCCTGGTACGGCTGCGCGACACGGACAGGGACGGAACGGCCGACCTGTACGTGAACGCCGGCTACGGCCCTCTGCGGCTGCCCGGCTCCCCCAGCGGCATCACGACAACGGGCGCGACGCAGTACGACGCGACCCCCATCGACAGCTTCTTGGACTAGCTCCCTACGAGGCCCAGTTGGTGTGCCGACCCGGCGCGGCGGCCCGTCGGCACACCCCGTCGATTCGCACGGCGGCTCTTCCCGTCCGGGGTCTGGCGGAGCGGTTCGTTCACTGCTAAACATTCGTGGCACGTGTCGAGTTACACGTGTCACGAGTCGTTTTCGGTCACCGGGACCGAAGCAGACCGGACCTTCCGAGGAGGGCACCATGGCCCTTTCCGCTCGTCAGGACCAGATACCCCCGCCGGACCGACCCGCAGGCACCCCCCGTGGCCTGATGCCGCTGCTCCTGGTCGGCAACACCGCGATGTTCACCCTCTACATCGGCGTCGGCGGCGTTCTGCTCCCCCTCCAGATCGAGCGGATCGACGAGGCCGACAAGGTCGCGATGCTCGGTCTGGTCAGCGGCGTGAGCGCGGTCTTCGCCACCCTGTTCAACCCCGTCGCGGGTGCCCTCTCCGACCGTTCGGGGCGCCGCAATCCGTGGATACTCGGCAGCGGTCTCGCCGCGGTCGGCGCGATGGCGCTGCTCGGCGGGGTCGACACGGTGCTCCTCGTGACCATCGCCTGGTGCGTCGGCCAGGCCGTGGTGAACGTATTCCAGGCCGCCCTCACCTCCGTCGTCCCGGACCGGGTGCCGCTCTCCGCGCGCGGCAAGGCGTCGGCCGCGGTCGGGCTCGGCATGCCGCTCGGCTCGACCATCGGCGCGCTGCTCGGCTCGGCCTTCGCCGACCACATCCGCACCGGCTATCTGGTGCTCGGCGCCTTCGTGGCGCTGGCGGCCGTGCTCTTCACCTCGTTCGCCCGCGAGAAACCGCCGACCACGACGGACAGAGCCGAAAAGGCGCCGCTGAAGCGGCAGTTCGCCGCGTTCCTCGGCGCCCTGCGCCACCACGACTTCCGCTGGGCCTTCATCGGGCGTGCCCTGCTCGTCCTCGGCTACTTCTGCGTCTTCGGTTACCAGCTCTACATCCTCCAGGACCACATCGCCCTGCCGTCCGGCATCTCCCCCGAGGGCGCCGTCGCGATCCTCACCCCGGTCAACGCGGTCGCCATGGCCCTCTCCACGGTCGTCGGCGGCGTGCTCTCCGACCGGCTGAACCGCCGCAAGCTCTTCGTCGCGCTCTCCGCGGTGATCTCCGCCGTCGCGCTGATCGTCCCCGCCGTCTCGCCGACCTGGCCCGCGATGATCGTCTTCGCCGTCCTCAACGGCCTCGGCTTCGGCTGCTTCATGGCCGTCGACAACGCGCTCGTCTCGATGATCCTGCCGAGCGCCGAGGACGCGGCACGCGACCTGGGCGTCCTCAACATGGCGCAGGCAGGCCCCCAGATCCTGGCGCCGTTCGCCGCTTCCGTGATCGTCTCGCTCTGCGGCGGCGGCCAGGGAGGCGGCTACACCGCGCTGTTCATCGCCGGTGCGGTGCTCTCCCTGCTGGGAGCGCTCGCCGTGCGGCCGATCCGCGGGGTGAGGTGACGGGGACGTACTTGATCTATTTGACCTCCTTGATCTATTTGACCTACTCAGCCGACGCCGTACCGCTCCCGTAATGAAAGAAGGGCACCACCATGAAGCTGCACACCCACGAGTGGGGAGCCGGCGACCGCGTCGCCCTCCTGGTCCACGGAATCATGTCGGACCACCGCACCTGGCGGCGCCTGGGCCCCGCGCTCGCCGACCGGGGCTACCGCGTGATCGGCGTCGACCTGCGCGGGCACGGCGCGAGCGGGCGCGGCGAGTACGGCGCCGAGATCTTCGCGGACGACCTCGTCGAGACGCTGCCGGTCGGCGCGGAACTGGCGATAGGGCACTCGCTCGGCGCGATGGCGCTGGCGCTCGCGGCCGAGCGTCTGGTGCCCGCCCGGGCCGTCTTCTCCGATCCGGCGTGGGCGCTCGGCGGCGTAGGGGCGGTGGATCCGGCGATTTTCGTGGAGTTCAAGGGCGCCACGCGCGAGGTGATCGCGAACTTCAACCCGCGCTGGGAGGAGGCCGACGTGGAGATCGAACTCGCCACGATCGCGGCCTGGGACGCGGACACCGCGCTCGCGCTCTCCGGCCCGAACGCCGTGGACCGCACCCCGGCCGCGGCGGTCGTCCCCTCGCTCGTGCAGGTGGCGGACCCCAGTTTCCTCGTCGACGAGGCGATGAAGGAGGAGCTGGTGCGGCGCGGTTTCGAGGTACGTACGGTCAAGGGCGCGGGGCACACCATCCACCGCGACGACTTCGAGGCGTTCATGGCTTCGCTGGAGGGGTGGCTGTGACGTACTGCTGGTTGCATGCCTGACTGCCGGTGGGACGCCCGCGTCAGTCCGGCAGCCAGTGCAGCTCCCGCGCCACGGCTGTGGCGACGGCACGGATGCGGCGGTGCGGTGGCGACTGCTCACGTGGGAGGACCAGGTGGAACGTCAGGCCGGGCGCGCCCCGCAGCGGTCGCCAGGTGAGACCGGCCGGTGCCGCCGTGACCGCGGCTTCTCCGGCCGGGGCGAGGGTGACCCCGTCGCGCAGGTCGCGCTGGGACATGTCGAAAGAGACCGCGGGCGTGTGGAACCGGGGGTGTGGCCGGGTTTCTCGGAACAGTGCGGCCAGCTGGTCGTGGATCACGGGGTTGGCCGCACGGTCGGGGAGTCGCAGCGGATACGCGGCCGCGTCGGCGATCTCGATCTCCGCATGTCCGGCCAGCGGATGGTGTTGCGCCAGCTGGACGCCGGTCCGCTCGCGCCGCAGCAAATACCGGCGCACGCCACGGCCCGGCTGTTCACCGCGGGTGATCCCGGCGTCGATGCGGCCCTCGGCCACCGCGGGGGAGATCTCGGGCGTCGCCATCGGGACCGCGCCGACCTCGAGTCCGGGAGTATCGCGGATCACCTTGTCCACCAGGGCCGGGGCCGTCTCGGCCCCGGCGCTGAGGCTGTATCCGATGCGGAGCGTGCCCAGCTCACCGGCGCCCGCCCGGCGGGCGGTGTCCCATGCCCGGTCCAGCGCCGCCAGCGCGGGCGGCGCGGACTCCGCCAAAGCCGTACCGGCGGCGGTCAGTACGACGCTCCGCGTGTCCCGGACCAGCAGGGCGTTCCCGAGTTCCTTTTCCAATCGGCGAATCCGGGCGCTGAGCGCGGGCTGCGCGATACCGATTCGGGCGGCGGCGCGGGTGAAGTTCAACTCCTGTGCCAGCACCAGGAAGTACCGCAGGCTGACCGTATCCGGTGCCACGTGCCCTCCCTGCCGATTGATAACGATCCGCTCTGAGGCTATCCCGTATCGGTCTTTCCCCCGGCCTCAAGTCGGGCCCTAGCCTGCGCATATGACGAGTCAATCGAGCACGGTCCTGGACATCGCGCGCCCACAGCCCGCCGACCCCGATCTGGACGGAGGTCGTCATGCATAGGCTGGTCGTCCTGTATCCCGAGCCCGCCGATCCCGACCACTTCCGCGACTACTACGTGACCAACCACCTTCCCCTGGTGGCGAATTGGACCGGCCCGCTTGCGTGGCGCTACAGCTTCGACGTGGCGGCGCCCGAGGGAGAGGCCCCGTATTTCGCGGTCTTCGAAGCCGATTTCGCCGACGCCGCCGCCATGGCCGCGGCGCAGGCGTCGCCGCACGGCGAGCAGCTGTCCGCCGATGTCGCCAACTACGCCACCGGCGGTGTGGTCATCATCCACTATCCGGTGCGGGACGGCACCGGCTGAGGCGGGCCGGTGACCTCGGGGGTGGGCCCATGTCCTGGCCGGATGTCACGGTGGTCGACGCGTGCGTACGGCGCGACGGCCGGGGCGGCAGCCCCACGGCCGTCATCGACGACGACCCGGCGGCGACGGACGCTGACCGGCGTGCGGTCGCCGCCGCGGCCGGCACCTCGCACGCGGCGTTCCTCGGCCCGGGGCGGACGCCGGACGGTGGCCGGCCGGTCCGGTTCTTCACCGCCACCGCCGAACTGTCCGGCTGCGGCCACGGCACCGTCGCCGCGCAGGCCGTCCGGTTGGCCCGCACCGCGCTGGACGAGCTGAACGACCGCCAACACACCGGCGGGCGCACGTTCGACACCGTCGCGATCCGCCGCCCCGCCGGCATCGAGGTGTGGTTCGACCAGGGCCTCGTCGCGCTGCGCCACCCGGCACCGGACGAGTACGCCGCGATCGTCGCCGCGCTCGGGCTCACCGCGAACGACCCGCATACGGCCCACGCGCCATGCATCGCCTCGCCCGGCACGCCACGCATGCTGGTACCGGTCCACGACCGGTCGGCGCTGCTCCGAGTCGACCCGCACCTCGGCAAGCTGACATCGGCGTGCCGGCGGTACGGGCTCCTCGGCTGTTTCGTGTACGTACCGCCGGTGGGCGACCGTCCGGGCGCGGCGCGGATGTTCGCGCCGGCGATCGGTGTCGACGAGGACGTCGCCAACGCCAACAGCACCGGTTGCCTGGCCGCCCATCTGCTCGACACGACAGGGGCGCGGACGGTCGCGATCGAGGTGGAGCAGGGAGGCACCCTCGGTCGACCGGCCACCGTGCTCGCTTCGGCCCGACGTGGGCCGACGGGCATCACGACCCGGGTCGGCGGGTTGGCGGTGGTCCGCGACGGAGACTGAGGCGGCCGCCTGGCGGCAAACGTTCGCCCGCCGCCAGACGGGAAGGGGCGCGCTCGTCAGCCGGTGCGGGTCCGCTTGGGGAGCAGCAGCATCAGCGCGCCCATCGCGATGAGGGTGCCGACGACGTACCAGAGGCTGTCGGCGAACGCGGTGTTCACGGCTGGGCCGCGGGTGCCCGCGTCGATGTGGGTGAAGAAGATGAGCGTGGTCAGGGCGGTGCCGAGCGCGATGCCCAGCTGCGTACCGGTGTTGAAGAGGCCGGAGGCCGATCCCGCGTGCCGGTGGGGGACCTTGCCGAGGGTCAGGTCGGCGAGCGGGGCGCCGATCATGCCGAGGCCGAAGCCGACGGCGAGCATCGGGGCGGCGGCCGCCACGGTACCCATACCGGTGCCCTCGGTGGTGATCAGGTGCTGGTAGCCGGCCAGGGTGAGGGCGGCGAGCAGGGCACCGGCCTGCGGCACGGCTCGTCCGTAACGTGCGACGAGGCTCATGGCGAGCCAGGCGCCGCCCATCTCGCCGAGGGAGGCCACGACGAAGCCGACGGCCGCCTCGCCCGGGGTGAGACCGAGACCGTTCTGCATGAACAGGACCCAGGACAGGAAGAACACGCCGGACAGGAGGCCGAAGGCAAGCTGCGTGGCGAGCCCGGAGCTGAAGGCGCGGCCGGAGAAGAGGGAGAGGACGACCAGGGGCGAGCCGCCCTTGCGCGGCTTGGCCCGCTGCTGGACCAGGAACACGGTCAGGACGAGCAGACCGGCGGCCATCATCGCGAAGGCCCAGAGGGGCCAGTCGTGTTCGCCGCCCATCGTCAGCGGAAGCGTGATCAGCAGCAGGCCGAGCGCGGACAGGAACATGCCGAGCGGGTCGAGGCTCCCGGCGGTGCGGTCGTGGGACTCGGGGAGGTAGCGTCGGCCGAGGACGACGGCGGCGATGCCGATGGGCAGGTTGATCAGGAAGATGGGCCGCCAGCCAAGGCCGAACAGGTCGGCCTGGGTGAGGACGCCACCCAGGACAGGGCCGATGACGCTGCCGAGCGACATGACGGTGCCGTACAGACCGAACGCCTTCGCCCGGGAGCCCTCGTCGAAGGTGACGTGCAGGGTCGCGAGGACCTGCGGCACCATCGCCGCGGCGGCGGCTCCCTGGAGTACGCGGGCGGCGATCAGCAGGTCGGGGCCGCTCGCGATGCCGCACAGCAGCGAGGAGAGCGTGAAGACGGCGGTACCGGTTAGGAAGATCCGCCTGCGGCCGTAGAGGTCGCCGAGCCGCCCGCCGGTGATCAGACCGAGCGCGAAGGTCAGGACGTAGGCGGCGTCGATCCACTGGAGGGCCGCGGTGGTGGCGCCGGTGTCGGCGGCGATGGCGGGCAGGGCGGTGTAGACGACGGAGCCGTCGAGCGCGTTCATCAGCTCCGCGGTCAGGACGACGGCGAGGGTGACGGCGCGGGCACGGGCCGGGGCCGGGGCTGGGACTGAGG
>NZ_WMBF01000269.1:0-8596 GCF_019400875.1 Streptomyces anatolicus
CACCAGCACCGCCACCCGGTAGGGGCCCGCGTCCGAGAAGCCCACCCCATGCCCTCCGATCAGCGCCGCGCACACCGCGATGCCCACCGCCCCGCCGAGCGTGCGGACGATCTGGAAGAGGCCCATCGCCTGGCCCATGTCCGCGGGGGCGATGCCCTCGAACCCGGCGATCTGGATCGTCAGGACCGCCGTGCCGAGCACGAGCCCCACCGCGAACATCAGCCCCCGCACCGCCCAGGCGTTCTCCGCCACCCCGGGCGCGGCAAGAGCGGCGAAGACGCCCCCGGCGAGAAGCAGCGCCGGGACCGCGAGGCGGCGTGGGCCGAGGCGGGGGAGGAGGCGGTCCACGGCCTGGGACGCCAGCATCAGGCCCAGCGCCTCGGGGAAGACGCTCAGGCCCGCGTCGAGCGCGGACGCGCCGAGCGCGGCCTGGTAGAGCAGCGGGAAGACGAAGAGGACGCCCATCAGGCCCGCTGCGCTGACCAGGGCGAGCGCCGAGGCCGCTCCGTACACGCGGTCGGCGAGCAGCCGCAGGCGCAGGAGGGGTTCGCGGACGCGGAGTTGGTGGGCCACCGTGGCGACCAGCAGTGCCGTGCCCGCGATCGCGCTGACCGCCACCGACGGCCGCGCCCAGCCCTGCGAGGGGCCGAAGCCCAGCGCGTACGTGAGGAGACCGAGCGCCGGGGTGGCGAGCAGGAAGCCGACGCGGTCGAAGGGGGCCTTCGTCCCCTCCACGTGTTCCCGCAGGGCCACCGCGCCGAACAGCACGGCCGCCGCGCCGACCGGCACGTTCACGAAGAACAGCCAGCGCCAGGAGAGATGTTCGGTGAGGAAGCCGCCGAGGGGCGGGCCCAGCGCGGGCATCAGCGCGGTCGGCACGATCAGCACCTTCGACAGCCGTACGCGCTCCTCGGGCGGGAAAGCCCGGAACAGGAGCGTCATCCCGACCGGTGTGAGCAGCCCGCCCGCAAGGCCCTGCACCGCCCTCGCCACCACCAGGGTGGTGAGGTCCGGCGCGAGGCCGCACACGGCGGACGCCGCCGTGAAGAGGGCGAGCGCGCCGAGGAAGACCCGCTTCGTGCCGAGCCGGTCACCGAGCCAGCCCGCGACCGGCAGGGCGAGGGCCAGCGCCACGAGGAACGCCGTCTCGACCGTGTTCGCCGCCGACACCGGCCGCCCGAAGTCGCCCGCGATGGTGAAGAGGGCCGGGTTGACGATCGTGGAGTCCAGGCCGTTCATGCACATCGCGGCCGTGTAGACGAGGACGACGGCGACCCTGGGGCGTATCCGGGGTCTGACCAGCAGTCCGCCGCTCACCGGCCGGCGACCCAGGCAAGGGCGGACTGGCGCGGGCACGGCCCGTGCACGGCCGCCCAGCCGTCGGGCACCTCGGCGAAGAGCGGCCACAGCGAGTGCTCGCCGCGGTCGTTGGCGAGGACCAGGAACTCCCCGTCGGCGTCGAAGGGGTTGGCGGGTGCGTCACTCATGATCGCGGGGTCTCCAGCTCGGTCGGCCGGTCCATCGGGCCCGGTCCATCGGTCAGTCGGGCGGCGACCACGCGGGCGATGTGCGCGATCGGCTCGGGCAGGGTCATGTCCTTGTGCGAGCAGGCGACGTCCGTGTTCGTGATGCGCCCGCCGACGTACGGAGTCCAGGTCTCGGGCGTGAGCGCGTCGTCGATGGTGTCGACCGTCGCCCGGAAGAAGAGCACGTCACCGTCGAAGCGGCGGTGGTCGTAGCCCCGTACGAGATGGTTGGTGTTGAGGTAGATGTCGCGCAGGGCCTCGAAGGTGGCGGGCGGCAGGGCCGCCAGGGGGCTGCCCTCGCGGCGCAGTACGCCGATGACGTTCTCGGTGGTCAGGTCATCGCCAGCGAGACTGTCCGGGCCGTAACCGCCCATGGTGAGCAGCGATTCAAGCGCCTCGGCCTCGTCGGACTCGGGCAGCTCGCGGAAACCCTCCGCCGGGTAGGCGTCGAGGATGGCGAGGAGTTCCACCTCGTGGCCAAGGTCCTGGAGGTGGGTGGCCATGGCGTGCGCGATGATGCCGCCGGTCGACCAGCCGAGGAGGCGGTAGGGGCCGGTGGGCTGCACCTCGCGCAGGCGCGAGACGTAGTGGGCGGCCAGCTCCTCCAGGGTGCCCGGGAGCGGGTCGGCGGCGGTGGCCGTGCCCACGCCCTGCGCCTGGAGGCCGTAGATCGGCACGTCCGCCGGGAGGTGCCGGATCAGGCCCGCGTAGCACCAGCTCAGGCCGCCCGCCGGGTGGACGCAGTGGACCGGCGCGCGGTCGCCCTCGCGGGCGGTTCCGCCTCGGCCGCCGCCGCTACCACCACCCGGACACCACGGGCCGCCGACGCCCCCGCCGCCGCCCCCGCGAAAGCTCGCGGTCTCGCTTACCGCGGCGTCTGCTACGAGGTCATTGACGGTGAGTCCCCCGCCACCCGGTGGGCCCCGGCCCGCATGCGCGCCGACCTGCGCGCGATCAGGCAGGATCTGCACGCCACCACCGTCTCCGTCTTCGGCGACGGCGTCGAACGCCTCGCCGCCACCGCCTCCGAGGCCGCCGAACGCGGACTGCACGTCTGGATCCAGCCGCGCCTGGGCGACGTACCGGAGAGCGACATCCTCGACCACCTCGCGGAGACCGGTCGGCACGCCGAGCGGATGCGCCGCCAGGGGGCGCGCGTGTACCTCAGTGTGGGGTGCGAGTTCCTGCTGTACGTTCCCGGGATCGTGCCCGGCGCCAACGCCGTGGAGCGCGTCGAGAACATCCTCAAGGGGAATTACGACCCCCAGGCCATGGTCCGCAAGCTCCGCGCGTTCATCGCGCGGGCCGCGAAGACCGGCCGTTCCGTCTTCCGGGGGACGCTCACCTATGGCGCCGCGCACGAGGACGACGTCGACTGGTCCCTCTTCGACCTCGTCAGCGTCAATTACTACGCGTACCACCGGACCCGCGCCGACTACGTCAAGGAGCTGACCCCGTACCGCCGTTGGGGCAAGCCGGTGGCGATCACCGAGTGCGGGACATGCACGTACGAAGGGGCGCCGGAGCGCGGCGGCATGGGCTGGCACGACGTCGTGGACTACGACAAGCAGCCCCCGGAGATCATCGGCGATCTGAAGCGGAGCGAGGGCACGCAGGCCGCGTACCTCCTGGATGTCTTCGGCGCCTTCGAGGCGATGGGCCTGCGCGCGGCCCTCGTCTACAACTTCGTCACCCCCGACGTCCCGCACCACCCCGAACGGCGTTACGACCTCGACATGGCCGGCTACAGCATCACCAAGACCGTCAGGGACCGCCCCGACGACCCCGGCTCGCCCTGGCACTGGGAGGCGAAGGAGTCCTTCCAGGCGCTGGCCCGCCACTTCGCGCGGGCCACCCGGGGCTGACGGTACTTGGCGCGCCACGCACTTCCCCTGCCGTCGCGCATGTGTTTGCCTGATGCCTATTTCGGCTGTCTGGGGCGGGAGTTGCCGCATGCGCAAGCGGTGGAGTGTGGGTACGGCCTCGGGGGCGGGGGCGCTGGCGGCCGCGTTGCTGCTGGGAGCGTGCGGGGACCCCGGGTCCGGGGGCGAGGCGCCGGCCGCCGCGCCCGTGCCGGGAGGACAGGTGTCCAAGGGCCCCGATGGTGCGGGGCGTCCCGACTCGGCCCGCTCCGGCTCCCCCGCCCCGACCTCCACCACCCGGCAGCGGATCGCGGAGAAGGCCCGGATGAAGGAGCCGAAGGTGCTCTACCTCGGGGACTCCCTCGCCATGGAGAACCAGGACGTCCTCGGCGCGCAGCTCAAGCGGGACCTCGGCGCCCGCTACCGCAGCGCGCCCTACTCGGGCACCACCCTCTGCGACTACCTCGACGGCACCGGCAAGCGCTCCCTCGTCCCCGACAAGGACAAGGCCGCCGCGCTCGTGCGCGCCGAGCGGCCGGATTACGTGGTGCTCCAGTTCTGGGGGAACGCGTGGGGCTATACGCCGTGCATGGACGGCATCACGTACGACAAGGCGCGCGAGAAGTACTTCGACCGGTACGCGGCGGACGCGCGTGCGCTGGCCGGGCAGATCAACGCGGCCGCCGGGGGCGCGGACCGGCCCCGCATCGTGTGGGTCCTCCAGGGTCCCGACCCGATCACGCCCGACCGCGTCCGCCGCGTCAACGGCATCTACGAGGCGCAGGCCCGCGCCTCGGGCGGCCTCGTCGCCGACGCGGGGCGCGCGGTGGCCCCGGCGGCGGCGCGGTACACGTGGGCCGAGACGCTGCCGTGTACGGCGTACGAGGCGAAGAACCCGGCGTACTGCACGGAAGGGGCGCGGGGGCGGACGGCTCTGCACCGGAGCGATGACCCGCTGCATTTCTGTCTGGCACCGACCACGGCCAAGTCCCGGCCCTGTCCGGTGCGTTCGCCGGGGATCCGGCGGATCGCGGCGGCGATCACGCGGGCGGTGGGCGACGCGTCCTAGCCCCCGTCGGGGTGGGCTCGGGTCACCCGTTCGGAGTAGTACCGGTCGCTGGCCCGGGCCGCCCGTCACACGCTGTGAGTCCTGACAGCGAGAGATGGGGTGGCTGGCCATGAGCAGTGCGAGCGAGCATCACGGCAGGCCGGGGCAGCCGGGGCGGCCGGGGCAGCCGGGGCCCGGGAAGCCGCACCATGGCGGTGACGCGGATGTGTGGACCACCGGCGGCACCCTCTTCGCCGGTGTCCTCATGCTGGTGAACGGGCTCCTCGGCGTCTTCGCGGGGATCGCGGGCATCGCGAAGGACGACGTCTACGCCCGTATCGGCGACTACGTCTACAAGTTCAGCCTCACCACGTGGGGCTGGATCCATCTGGTGCTCGGCATCGTCATCGCGGTGACGGGCTGGGGCATCCTCAAGGGCGCGAGCTGGGCGAAGGCGACGGGTGTGGCGCTGGCGGCGCTGGGCATCGTGGCGCAGTTCCTGTGGCTGCCGTATACGCCGGTGTGGGCGTTCATCTCCATCGCGATCGGGGTCTTTGTCATCTGGGCGTTGTGTACGGACCGGGCCGACAGTGCGGGGCCCTGACGCCGGGCGGTACGTGGGCGGATTTCCTGTGCGGGTGGGCTGTGGCTGGTCGCGCCGTTCCCCGCGCCCCTTCGGGGCCCGTCCCCCCATGCGCGGCTTCGGTCGTGGTTGCTCGCGCCGTTCCCCGCGCCCCCTTCGGGGCGCTCCTCAGTGCCGCGAACGGGCGCCCCGTCAGGGGCGCGGGGAACTGCGCGGTCGGCCGCGGACTGCCCGCACGTGAGGACCGTCAGAACCTGGCAGGGCCCCCGTTCGCGGTGACCGTGTCGGCGACGGCACGGATGAACGCCGCCGCGCGAGGCGGCACCGCGCCCGCGCGGTGGATCAACGCCACCTCCGCCGCCGGAACATCCCGCAGGGGGACGAAGACCACGTCCGGACGTGCGTAGTACCGCTCGACCGAGGCAATCACCGGAGAGATTCCCTGACCCGTCGCGACCAGCGTCATCAGTTCCTGGAACGTCGCCACCGCCTGGCCCCGCCGGATCTCCCGGCCCCCCGGCGTGCGCGGCGGAACGTGGAAGTCCCACCAGTACGCGGGCGCGCCGTTGACGACGCCGAAGAACGTCTCGCCCGCCAGCTCCTCCAGGGAGACCGACGCGCGGCCCGCGAGCGGGTGGCCCAGCGGCACCGCGAGGAGCCGGGGCTCCTCGATGACGACAGGGCCCACGGCCAGATCCGGCTCCTGGACCGGCAGGCAGGTGAAGAGCAGGTCGACCTCGCCGGCGCGCAACGCCCCCAGCGGGTCCCGGAACTGCGCCTCCCGCATCGTCACCTCGCACCCGGGACAGCGCTCCCGGAACGTCGCCAGGATCGACGCCGTCAGCGACCCCGCGCCCGAGCCGAGGAAGCCCACGTGCAGCTCGCCCTCCACACCCCGCGCCGCGTCCTTCGCACGGGCCACCGCCGCCTCCAGCTGGGCATGGAGCGGCGCCACATCCTCGTACAACTGCCGCCCCAGCGGTGACATCCGCACCACCCTGCTGGTGCGCTCGAAGAGCGGGGCGCCGATCTTGCGCTCCAGCTTCTTCAGCGTCTGGCTGACCCTCGCCTGGGAGAGCAGGAGCCGCTCGGCGGTGCGGCCGAAATGCAGTTCCTCGGCCAGCGTCAGGAAGGTCTCCAGCTCCTGCCGTTCCATGCATACCCCCTGTGACCTGCATCGATAAGCGCGGCGCGCAGATCGTTTCACGGATCGTCGTTGATGGGCCATCGGGTTCGGCGGATCTTTGGGGTGTCGGTCCGGCGCGCGGCGCCGGGACGGCCCTTCACCCCAACTCCCAGGAGCCTTCGATGATTTCGCGTGCCCGTATCTCCGTCGCCGCCGCGGCCACCGCCACCGCACTCGCCCTGACCGCCGGGGTCACCCTCACCGGCGCCCAGGCCCAGACCCAGAACCAGGCCCAGGGCCCGAAGGGTGCGTGGAGCGCCGCGTGGGCCGCCTCCCCGCAGCGGCCGAGCACCGGCTTCAAGCCCAACTGGTCGGAGGCCGGATTCGACCGCCAGACCCTGCGCCAGGTCGTCCGCGTCACCGAGGGCGGCACCAGAGCCCGCATCCGGCTCTCCAACGCGTACGGCGCCTCGCCCCTGCGCATCGAGAGCGCCACCGTCGCCCGTACGAAGAAGGGCGCGGCCGTCGAGGAGGGCTCGGTGCGGCGGCTCACCTTCGGCGGCGGGAAACGGGCCGCCACCATCCCCGCCGGAGGGCGGCTCGCCAGTGACGCGGCGGGGCTGAAGCTCGACGCGTTCGAGTCCGTGACCGTCACGCTCCACCTCTCCGGCACAACCGGGCCCGCCACCTTCCACTCCCAGGCCTTCGCCACCAGCTACCGCGCCGACGGCGACCACACCGGCGACACCGGCGCCGGGGCCTTCGGCGAGTCCACCGAGTCCTGGTACTACCTCACGGGCGTCGACGTCGGCGGAGCCCGGCCCGCCGCGCGGGACGGCGTCGTCCTCTTCGGCGACTCCATCACCGACGGCTTCGCCTCCTCCACCGACCGCGACCGCCGCTGGTCCGACGCCCTGGCCGAACGCCTCGCCGAGGCGGGCGACCAGCGGCCCGTCCTCAACGCCGGGATCGGCGGCAACATGGTCCTCAACGACTCCGCCTGGTACGGCGAGAAGGGCGTGGGCCGCTTCACGCGGGACGCCCTCGACCTGCCCGGCGTCGGCACGGTCGTCGTCCTCGAAGGCGTCAACGACATCGGCTTCAGCGAGACCGACAAGCCCACCTACAAGCCCGCCCCGACCGTCTCCGTCCGCCAGCTCATCAACGGCCACCGGAAACTGATCCGCGCGGCCCACGCCAAGGGCCTGAAGGCCGTCGGCGCGACGCTGCTCCCGCTCGGCGGCTCCGACCACTACGGGCCGCACGCCGCCAAGGTGAGCGACGAGTTCAACACGTGGGTGCGCACGTCCGGCGAGTACGACGCGTACGTCGACTTCGACAAGGCGCTCGCCGACCCCGCCGACCCGGAGCGGATCGCCCCCGCGTACGACAGCGGCGACCACCTGCACCCGAACGACGCCGGTTACCGGGCCATGGCCCGCGCGGTCGAGCTGGAGGAGCTGTGAGCACCGGTCTGAAAGCGCCCGAGGGCGCCCGTGGCGGCGCCGCCCGGATGACTCGTCGGCAGCGGCTCGTGCTCGTACTGCTGCTCGGATCGCAGTTCATGGTCGCCGTCGACTTCTCGATCCTGAACGTCGCCCTCCCCGTCGTCGGGGAGGGGCTGGGCTTCTCCCTCTCCCACCTCCAGTGGATCGCCACCGCCTTCGCGCTCGCCGCGGCGGGCTTCACGCTGCTCTTCGGGCGCGTCGCCGACCTCTTCGGGCGCAAGCGGCTCTTCATCGGCGGCATGGCGCTCCTCGGCCTCTCCTCGGCCCTGGGCGGCCTCGCCACCACGCCTGAAGTACTGCTGACGGCCCGGGTGTTGCAGGGGCTCGCGACCGCGGCCGTCACCCCGGCGGGGCTCTCGCTGCTCACCACCGCGTTCCGCGAGGGGCCGCAGCGGGACCGGGCGCTCGGGCTCAACGGGGCGCTGATGTCCGCCGGTTTCACCACCGGGGCACTCCTCGGCGGGCTCCTCACCGACCTGCTCTCCTGGCGCTGGGCCTTCCTCATCAACGTGCCGGTCGCGGCGGCCGTCGTCGCCCTCGCGCCCGCGCTGCTCACCGACTCACGGATCGTGTGCAGGCACCGGCTCGACGTGCCGGGCGCGGTGACCGTGACGGGCGGTCTGCTGGCTGTCGTGTACGGGCTGACGCGGGCGGGCGAGAGCGGCTGGGGCGACCCGGTGGCGCTCGCCTCGCTGGTCGCGGGCGGGGCGCTGCTGGTCGCGTTCTGGTTCGTGGAGCGGCGGTCGGCGGCGCCCTTGATCCCCGTACGCATCATGCGGCGCCGCACGGTCGTCTGGGGCAACGCGGCGGGGCTCGTCGCCTTCGCCACGGAGACCTCGCTGGTCTTCCTCCTGACGCTCTACCTCCAGGAGGTCCTCGGCTACTCGGCGCTCGCGACCGGTCTGGCCTTCGGGGTGCTCGGCCTCGGCACGGTGGCTGGGGG
>NZ_WMBF01000026.1:0-28404 GCF_019400875.1 Streptomyces anatolicus
GATCTCGGCCCGCGCACGCTCCCCGGCTACTGAACCGCGCTCCCCGGGCGCCGAGGCGGCCGCGGGGGCCCGTGCGCCCCGCACCGGGCCGTAGGATGGACGGCATGGCAAAGACCGGTACGACGACCCAGGGGCTGCGCGCGGCGATCGAGCGCAGCGGCTACTACCCGGCCCTCGTGGCCGAGGCGGTGGAGGCCGCGATCGGCGGCGAGGCCATCGGGTCCTACCTGGTCCACCAGGAGACGACGTTCGACGCGAACGAGGTGCGCAGGCACGTCACCGTCCTCGTCCTGACCGGCACGCGCTTCATCGTCAGCCACACCGACGAGCAGGCGGCGGACAGCACTTCCCCGACGCCGTACGCGACGACCTCCACGGAGTCGGTCAAGATCGGCCGCATCTCGTCGGTGGTGCTCAGCCGCGTCGTCGCGAACCCCGAGAAGTACGTCCCGGGCACCCCGCCCCGCGAGGTCGTCCTGACCATCGGCTGGGGCGCCGTCTCCCGCATCGACCTGGAGCCCGCGGCCTGCGGCGACCCCAACTGCGACGCGGACCACGGCTACACCGGCAGCTCGACCGCCGACGACCTGAGCCTGCGCGTCAGCGAGGCGGGCGACGGCCCCGACGCGGTGCGGCAGACCCTCGCCTTCGCCCAAGCCCTGTCCGAGGCGACCGCGGATACCGCCCGCTGATGTCCCTGCCCGCCTGGGACGACGTGGAACCGATCGCCCTCGACACGGCCCCCGTGCCCGCCTACGGCTCCGGGTCGCTCGCCGACCTGCTGCCCACGCTCGTCGCGCACCAGGGAGTGCCCGGTTACGAGACGCCGGTCATCGCCGAACTCGCCCCCGCCGACCGGAACTGCGTCTTCCTGATCGACGGCCTCGGCTGGGAGCAGCTCAAGGCCCACCCCGGCGAGGCCCCCTTCCTGACGTCGCTGCTCGCCAGTTCGCGGGGCGGCACCGGACAGCCCCTCACCGCGGGCTTCCCGGCCACCACCGCGACCTCGCTCGCCTCGGTCGGCACGGGCCTGCCGCCCGGCGCGCACGGCCTGCCCGGCTACACCGTGCGCAACCCGGCCACCGGCGAGCTGATGAACCAGCTCCGCTGGAACCCCTGGACCGACCCGCGCGCGTGGCAGCCGTACCCGACGGTCTTCCAGCGGGCCCACGACGCGGGGGTGCACACCGCCCAGGTGTCCTCCCCGGCCTTCGAGAGCACCCCGCTCACCAAGGTCGCCCTGAGCGGCGGTTCCTTCCGGGGCAAGCTCTCCGGAGAGGACCGCATGGACCTCGCCGCCCAGCAACTCGCGGCGGGGGACCGGTCATTGGTCTACACCTACTACGCGGAAGTGGACGGCAAGGGCCACCGCTTCGGCATCGACTCCGACGCCTGGCGCGGCCAGCTCATGTACGTCGACCGGCTCGCCCAGCGCCTCGCCGAGCAGCTGCCGCCGCGCAGCGCCCTGTACGTCACCGCGGACCACGGCATGATCGACATCCCCTTCGACGAGAACTCCCGCATCGACTTCGACGAGGACTGGGAGCTGCGCGCCGGCGTCGCCCACCTCGGCGGCGAGGGTCGCGCCCGGCACGTCTACGCGGTGCCGGGCGCCGTCAACGACGTACTGACCGTGTGGCGCGAAGTGCTCGGCGAGCAGTTCTGGGTGGCCTCCCGCGACGAGGCGATCGCCGCGGGATGGTTCGGTCCACACGTTGATCAACGTGTGTACGAGCGTCTCGGCGACGTCATCGCCGCCGCGCACGACGACGTCGCGATCATCGCCTCGGAGCGCGAGCCCAAGGAGTCCTCGCTCGTCGGTATGCACGGCTCGATGACCCCCGTCGAGCAGCTTGTCCCGCTCCTCGAAGTACGCTCCTAGCTGTACGCACTTGACTCTTGACCGTACGCACTTGACACGCCGTTGACGGCACCCCGACTCCTCCACACGCCCCCGAAAGGTGCTCAACCCCCCATGCCCGAGCTGGTGTTCTTCTCCGGAACGATGGACTGCGGAAAGAGCACGCTGGCTCTGCAGATCGAGCACAATCGCTCGGCCCGCGGGCTCCAGGGGATGATCTTCACGAGGGACGACAGGGCCGGCGAGGGCAAGCTCTCCTCGCGGCTCGGCCTGGTCACCGACGCCATCGAGGCCGCGGACGACTTCGACTTCTACGCCCACCTCGTCGACCACCTCTCCCAGGGCGGCCGCGCCGACTACGTGATCGCGGACGAGGCGCAGTTCCTGGACCCCGGCCAGATCGACCAGCTCGCCCGGATCGTCGACGACCTCGGCCTTGACGTCTTCGCGTTCGGCATCACCACGGACTTCCGCTCCAAGCTCTTCCCGGGCTCGCAGCGCCTGGTGGAGCTGGCCGACCGCGTCGAGGTGCTTCAGGTCGAGGCCCTGTGCTGGTGCGGCGCCCGCGCCACGCACAACGCCCGCACCATAGGCGGCGAGATGGTTGTCGAGGGCGCCCAGGTCGTCGTCGGCGACGTCAACCAGTCGGCGGACGAGGTCGGTTACGAGGTCCTGTGCCGCCGCCACCACCGGCGCAGGACGACGGCGGCGACGGCCCGCGCGGGCGCACTCTCGCCCGACGTCCTGCCGGTGGACCCGGCGGCCACCCGCGCCTGACTCAGGCGCGGGCGTGCGAGCGTACGACGGTGAAGACCGCGCCCTCCGGATCGGCGACCGTCGCCACCCGGCCGTGGGAGCCGTCACGCGGCGGCTTGACGACCTGTCCGCCCAGCTCGGCCACCCGCTCCACGGCCTCCTCCACGTCGGCGACCTCGAAATACGTCATCCAGTGCGGGCCACGGTCGCGCGGCAGCGCGTCCCCGACGCCGTGCATGGCGGCCACCGGGCGGCCGTCGACCTGAAGGGTCAGATAGTCGAAGTCGGCCGAGACGACGGCCTCTTCGGTGTAGCCGAACACGGCCCGGTAGAACGGGACGACACTCGCGGTCTCCCGCGTCACCAGCTCGTTCCAGGCCGGTGCGCCCGGCTCGCCGACCACGGCGCTGCCCAGGTGCCGCGCGGCCTGCCACAACCCGAACACGGCGCCCGTGGGGTCCGACGCGATGGCCATCCGGCCCGCCCGGCCCGCGGTGATCGGGCCCACGCCGATCGTGCCGCCGCAGTGCCGCACCGTCTCGGCCGTCGCGTCCGCGTCGTCCGTCGCCAGATAGGGCGTCCAGGCGATGGGCAGATGCCGGCCGGGCGGCAGCTGGCCGATGCCGGCCACCTCCCGGCCGTCGAGCAAGGCCCGCACATAGGGGCCGAGCTGCTCGGGCCCCGGCCGGAACTCCCAGCCGAAGAGCGCTCCGTAGAACTCCTGGGTCGCTGCCAGGCCATGCGCCATCAGGCTCACCCAGCAGGGTGTGCCGGGTGCGCTTCGACCGGTTCCCGCGCCGTCGCGCCGCCCTGCGGACGCCTGTGCCTCGGTCATCGTCACCCTCTCCTCGGCCTTCGTGATGGCCGCTTCGCTTCCGCTCTCTTCGAATTTCTTCGAACGTGCGCGCCCGCGCCGCGCGCGCATGCGCGCCCTCGCAGATGCTCGCACCACCTGTCGTGCCGCGCGTCCCGGCCGCGCCGCACTGCCGGGCTTCCCGCGGAGGATGCCCGTTTTACGGTGTCTCACCCCTTGCCGCGAGAAGGCCGAGCGGGGTCCATCCGCTGTACAGACTGTGCAGGGTCCCGTACGCCCTGTGGTGGGGCGGGTACGGCGGAGCAGGGTAGCCGGACCTCGCCCATACGGCCACCCCATGCGCAAGGATGGGCCCATGAACGCCATCATCTCCGCATCCGAACTCGCGAGCGACCTGGCAGGCGAGAATCCGCCGGTCCTGCTCGACGTCCGCTGGCAGCACCAGGGCTCGATGCGCGACGCCTACGAAGAGGGGCACATTCCCTCGGCCGTCTTCGTCGACCTCGACGCCGACCTGGCAGGACCCGCGGGGCCCGGTGGCCGCCACCCGCTTCCCGACCTGGACCATTTCGGTGCCGTGATGCGCGCGGCGGGGGTCTCCCCGGAGGGCGATGTCGTCGTGTACGACGGTGGCCAGAACTGGGCGGCCGCGCGCCTGTGGTGGATGCTGCGCTGGACGGGGCACACGTCCGTACGGGTCCTTGACGGCGGGCTCGCCCTGTGGACCGGCTCCCTGGAGTCGGGCGCGGGGACGGCCCCGGCCGAGGGCTCTTTCGAGCCTGCCCCGAACAGCACGGACTTCCTGGACGCGGAGTCGGCGGCGGCCCTGGCCCGTTCGGGTCTGCTCCTGGACGCCCGCGCGGCCGAGCGCTACCGCGGCGAGGTCGAGCCGATCGACCGGGTGGCCGGGCACATCCCGGGCGCGGTGTCGGCGCCGACCACCGAGAACGTGGCGGAGGACGGCCGCTTCAAGCCGGCCGCGGAGCTGGCTGACCGCTTCAAGGCGCTGGGCGCGTCCGGCACTTCGGAGGTCGGCGTCTACTGCGGCTCGGGCGTCTCGGGCGCCCATGAGGTCCTCGCGCTGGCGGTGGCGGGGATTCCGGCGGCGCTGTACGTCGGCTCGTGGTCGGAGTGGTCGGCGGACGGCTCCCGCCCGGTCGCCACGGGCCCGGACCCGCAGTAGGCCGCCACGCGTACGCGCAGTAGGCCGCCATACGTACGCACATGGGCCCCGCACCTGCCGGTATTGCCGGTGCGGGACCCATGGTGTCGTACGTGGTGTCGTACGTCAGTCCGGCGCACGCACGTCCGAAACTCCGGCGTGGCGCCGCGTGACGCCGACTACTCCTGCTTCTTGCGGCGCGTGCCGAAGACGATCTCGTCCCAGCTGGGCACCGCAGCGCGGCGCCCTGGGCGCACCCCGTCGGCCTCGGCCTGACGGTCCGTGGAACCGACGAGGCGGTCGCGGTGGCTGGCCACCGAGCGCGGCATGAGGACGTCCGCGTACGCCGAGCCGGCGCCGGCCGATGCCGCGGGGGCCTCCTCGGCGTCGGACTCCTGGTCGGGCTCTTCCTGGGTGGACGGCGGCAGTTCCGTGGTGGACGCCACCGAGGGGCGTTCGGGCACGACCATGTCGCCGCGGAAGCTGGGCACCGCCTCCAGGAGGCTGGTCAGCGAGTCGCGCTCCTGCTCGGCGACCGCGGTGCCCGCGCCCTCGCTCTCCTCCGCGGGATCGACGGGGGCGGCAGGGATGCTCGGGCGCTCCAGCTGCCGGTCCAGGGCGCGGTCGAGCGGCCGGTCCAGCGGGCGGTCGCGGGGGAGCCGGGCGATGCGGGGCACGAACGGGAAGCTGGGCTCCGGTGCCGCGATGTCGTCCGTCTCGCCGATCAGCGAGCGTGCCTCGTCGTCCACGGCCTGGACGAGCCGCCGGGGCGGGTCGTACGTCCAGCTCGCGGAGTGCGGCTCGGTCGCGACGCGGTAGACGAGCAGGACCTCCCAGGTGCCGTCGTCACGGCGCCAGGAGTCCCACTGGACGGATTCCTTGTCGGCGCCGCGCAGCAACAGCCGTTCCTGGACGGCCTCGCCGAGCTGGGGTCCGGTGTTCTCGCCGGGACGGCGTACGGGGGTCTTCCTGGCGCGCTCCGCCATGAAGGCGCGCTCGGCGAGCACGGGGCCTTCGAAGCGGCGGACGCGATCAACGGGGATTCCGGCGAGCTGGGCCACTTCTTCCGCGCTGGCACCGGCACGTATCCGTGCCTGGATGTCGCGCGGGCGGAGGTGGCTCTCCACCTCGATCTCGATCTGTCCGAGTCGGGGCCGGTCGCCGCGGACGGCCGCACGCAGCCGTTCGTCGATCGGAAGCGTGTACTCCGTGCTGTCCGCAGCCTTCAGCACCAGCCGTGTGCCGTCGTTGCTGACGGCCACGACACGCAGTTCGGGCATGGGGACCTCCCGGGTGGTGCCTGCCGACGTCACGTGCGTCGCTGCTTCCGCTAGTCGAGTGTGGCCTGCCCGGGTGCAGCCTGCCACAACCTTGCCGAGTTGCCCGGCGTGTCGGGCAGGGGCCCTGGATCGCCGTTATGGCACGGTTACCGTTTCGCAACGCTAAGTGACGACGTTCGTCACCCTGTGCAGCGAGCCCCCCACCCGGCGGTTCTGGAAGGCCCCGGGCACCCTGGCGGGAGACCGGACCCAGGGCTCGCAACAGTACTCCATTCGGGCCATGCGGGTGGACCGCCGCGCCGCCGAACTTCTCATGGGGGAAGGGAGTTGGTGGCGCTTTTGGGGCTTGCGACCCGCGCGCGGGTGGCGCACTTCACGGAAACACCTGAAACGGAACTAATCACTTCGGCCGTACGTCCCCCTCTCGTGTGGTCAGTCGAAAAGGTGAGAAAGGCAGGCAAGGGTCGGAGATGCGAATAAAGCCGGATTCCGGCAAGGGGACGCAGGGCAAGGACTCGAAGGAGCAGGAGGAGCAGGAGGAGAAGCGGCGCCTCGATCTCAGCGTGCCGCAGGTGGCGGGGAGCGCCATCGCCGCGGTCGTGGCGGCGAAGCTGGCCTCGAACCTCGGGGTCTACGGCACGATCCTTGGCGCCGGCGTCGTGAGCGGCATCGCGACCTGCGGCGGCACGATCTTCCAGCACTTCTTCAAGCGTACGGGCGAACAGATACGCGTGGTCGCGGTGCAGGCCAAACCGAGGGCACACCAAGTGCCGGTGACCACCGACCCGTCGGTGCCGGAGACGTTCAGAACCGCCGCGCATACGACTGCCGCGTCGGCCACCGGCCCGGTGACCACCACATGGGGTCGCCCGCGGGAGGCGGACGCCGAGCCGGACGGGACCGCGGTACTTCCGTCGGCGGCGGACGCGACCACGGCGTTGCCGACCCCGGACGCGGACCCGACGACCGCGCTGCCGTCGGTGGCCTCCGACCTCGACACCGAGAGGACGCAGCTGCTCGGCTCGGTCGACGCCACGCAGCTCCTGCCCGGGGACGACGCCACGCGCGTGCTGCGCGCCGGATCGGGGACGCCCACTCCGGGTACGCCCTCTCCAGGGGCACCGGTAGCACCGCCGCTTCCGTCGGACGAGTTCACCGTCGGCACCACGCACCGCGCGCGGGTCCGCAGTTGGAAGCGGCCGTTGATCGCGGCTGCCGTCGTCTTCGGTGTAGCCATGGGCGGGATCACCACGTACGAGCTGGTCTCCGGGGAGGACCTGAGCGGCGGCAAGGGCACGACGATCGGCAATGGCTTCTCGGGGAACAACACATCCAAGGAGCGGCCGTCCACTCCCTCCGAACCGTCAGGACAGCCGTCGGACAACGGCACTTCGGGCACGGGTGACGGCACTCCGGAGGGCGGCGGTACCGCAACACCGGACCCGGACGGGACCGGCGGCCAGACGCCGGGCCAGGGCGACGGCAACGGCACCGGCACGGGTGGCGACGGCTCCAAGACCGACCCCGACGACGGCACCGGCACGGACCCCGACAAGGACAAGGGCGACGACTCCGGAGACGACGGTTCCCAGACGGACCCGACGCCGACGCCGCCCCCGGCCCCCACGCCGTCAAGCGGCACGGGGCCCGGCAGTGGGACGGACACCGGCGGCGACGCGCAGCAGGGCGAGACCACCAGCCCCTAGGGCCTGTCCGGCGGATCATGTCGCGGGACGCGGGGTGTGGCACTTCCCCAAGCTCTCGGCTCCGCTCGAGCAGGGGAGGCCCCATCACTGCGGCGTTGTCGTCGGTTGTCAACGCTCCGCGTTGCCGCCCCCCTCCGCCTTGCATCTCGACGCACCACAACCCGCTCACCCGCACCTGAAAGGTGGCCGCCACCCGAACGCGACCTGATCCGCCGGACAGGCCCTAGCCGCGGCGTCAGTCGCCGAGGACCCGCCGCAGATAGTCGTTGCCGAACACGCGGTCGGGGTCGAGGCGGTCGCGCAGGGCGGTGAACTCGCCGAAGCGGGGGTACGCATCGGCGAAGTACTCCGCGTCGCGCGTGTGCAGCTTGCCCCAGTGCGGCCGCCCCTCGTGCGCGGTGAAGATCCGCTCGGCCGCGGCGAAGTACGCCTGGTAGGGCGTGCCCTTGTACATATGGACGGCTATATACGCGCTCTCCCGGCCCGAGGCTGTGGAGAGCGCGATGTCGTCGGCGGGCGCCGTGCGGACCTCCACCGGGAAGCTGATCCGCAGCCGCGAGCGCTCCACCATGGCCTTCAGCTCGCCCAGGGTCTCCACCAGGGCCTCGCGCGGAACGGCGTACTCCATCTCCATGAAGCGCACCCGGCGCGGGCTGGTAAAGACCTTGTAGGGGATGTCGGTGTACGTGCGGGCGGAGAGCGCCTTGCTGGAGATTTTCGCGATGCCCGGGATGGCCGCGGGGACGGCCCGGCCGAGGGAGTTGACCACCTGGAAGAGGCCGTTGGAGAGCAGTTCGTCCTCTACGAAGGCGCTGATTCTGCCGGGCGGGGCCACGGGGCCCGGGCTGCGGTTGTTGCGCTTGGTGGTGCAGTTGCCGGTGTGCGGGAACCAGTAGAACTCGAAGTGCTCGTTCTCGGTGACCAGGGCGTCGAAGTCGCCGGTGACCTGCTCGAAGGTCATCGGTTCCTCACGGGCCGTGAGGAAGAAGACCGGCTCCACGGCGAAGGTGATCGCGGAGATGACGCCGAGCGCGCCGAGCCCGACGCGGGCGGGGGCGAAGACGTCGGGGTTCTCGTCGGCGGAGCAGGTCAGGATCGTGCCGTCCGCGGTGACCAGCTCAAGGCCTTTGATCTGCGCGGCGATCGAGGCCGAGTCGCGGCCCGTGCCATGGGTGCCGGTGCTGACGGCTCCGGCGACGGTCTGCTCCATGATGTCGCCCATGTTCGCGAGTGAAAGGCCCTCACGCGCGAGCGCCGTGTTCAGACGCTTCAGCGGGGTGCCCGCCTCCACGGTGACCGTGCCCGCCGCGCGGTCGATGCCGCGGATGCCGGTGAGGAGGCCGGGGCGTATGAGGAGGCCGTCGGTCGCGGCGGCCGCCGTGAAGGAGTGCCCCGTGCCGACCGGCTTCGCCCGCAGGCCCTCGGCCCTGGCCTCGCGCAGGGCCGCGGAGAGCTCCTCCACCGAGGCGGGGGAGACCTCCCTGACGGGCCGCGCGGTGACGTTGCCCGCCCAGTTACGCCACGCCGCTGTGCTCTTCCCGCTGCCCGTTGCCGTGCTCATGGGTCCCTCCCCGTCGCGGAACCGGCCTCGTCAGCCGGCGATACCCCAGGAACCCGACGACGACCGCGGCCGCTCCCGAGATCCCCGGAACCGCGTACCCGGCGTCCGGGCCCGCGGCGTCGATCACCCAGCCGGCCGCGGAGGAGCCGAGCGCGACGCCGACCGCGAGCCCGGTGCTCACCCAGGTCATGCCCTCGGTCAGTTTCGCGCGTGGTACGTGCTGCTCGACGAGGGCCATCGTCGTGATCATCGTCGGTGCGATGGACAGGCCAGCGACGAACAGCGCCACGGCCAGAAACGGCAGGTTCCCGACCAGTTGAAGCGGGATCATACTCACGGCCATCGCACAGACACCCAGCAGCCACCTGGGCGCCGGTGCCCCCTTGAAGTGCAGCAGTCCGAAGACCGCGCCCGCGAGGCAGGAGCCGAGGGCGTAGACCGCGAGCACCAGGCTCGCCGCGGACTTGTGGCCCTGGTCCTCCGCGTACGCCACCGTGACCACGTCGATCGCCCCGAAGATCGCGCCGGTCGCGACGAAGGTGGCGACGAGCACCTGGAGGCCGCCCGAGCGCAACGCCGAGCCCCCCGTGTGGTGTTCGCGCGGGTGCGGCACCGGCTCGGTGTCCCGCTGGGCCGTCAGCCAGAAGACGCCCACGGCGAGAAAGGCCCCGGCCAGCAGCGGTCCCGCCTCGGGGAACCACACCGTGGAGAGCCCGATGGAGATGATCGGCCCGAAGATGAAGCAGACCTCGTCCACCACGGACTCGAAGGAGTACGCGGTGTGCAGCTGCGGGGTGTCGCGGTACAGGACCGCCCAGCGGGCCCGGATCATCGAGCCCACGCTCGGCACGCAGCCGACCAGCGCGGCGAAGACGAACAGCGTCCAGTCGGGCGTCTCGAACTTCGCGCAGAGCAATAGCCCCGCCACCGCCGCCAGGGACACCAGCGTCGCCGGCCTGAGCACCCGGCGCTGGCCGTGGCGGTCCACGAGCCGCGAGATCTGCGGCCCTATCGCGGCCGCGGAGAGCGCGACGGCCGCCGAGAGCGCGCCCGCCAGGCCGTACCGCCCGGTCAGCTGGGACACCATCGTCACGATGCCGATGCCCATCATCGAGATCGGCATCCGGCCGAGGAACCCGGCGGTGGAGAACGCCTTGGTGCCGGGGGCGGCGAAGAGAGCGCGGTAGGAGCTGGGCACGTGGACTCCGCAGAACGCCGGAGTTCCGCGGGCGGGACGGCTCCGGTAAGGCGTAAAGGTGGCCGATACAGCTTACGACCGTGGGGCGCCCGGGCGCACCCGTGTTTCATCGCTCGTAGGAGGGGTTCGAACACACCGTGGTTT
Organism: Streptomyces anatolicus; assembly: GCF_019400875.1. Classification (NCBI taxonomy): domain Bacteria; kingdom Bacillati; phylum Actinomycetota; class Actinomycetes; order Kitasatosporales; family Streptomycetaceae; genus Streptomyces; species Streptomyces anatolicus. The sequence goes on from NZ_WMBF01000026.1 coordinate 10,483, forward strand.
TCCGGCTGTCAGTGGTGGGTGGCAGGATCGGTGGCATGTCCGATGCGCTCGATCCCACTCCCTACGACGCCCTGCTGCTGCTCTCGTTCGGCGGCCCCGAGGGCCCCGACGACGTCGTCCCGTTCCTGGAGAACGTGACGCGCGGGCGCGGCATCCCCAAGGAGCGGCTCAAGGAGGTGGGGCAGCACTACTTCCTGTTCGGCGGGGTAAGCCCGATCAACGACCAGAACCGCGCCCTCCTCGACGCCCTGCGCAAGGACTTCGCGGAGCACGGCCTGGACCTGCCGGTCTACTGGGGCAATCGCAACTGGGCGCCCTACCTCACGGACACCCTGCGCGAGATGGTCGCCGACGGCCGCCGCCGCATCCTGACCCTGGCCACCAGTGCGTACGCCTCGTACTCGGGCTGCCGCCAGTACCGCGAGAACCTCGCGGACTCCCTCGCCGCCCTGGAGGTGGAGGGCCTGGAGCCGCCGAGGGTCGACAAGCTCCGGCACTACTTCAACCACCCCGGCTTCGTACGTCCCATGATCGACGGCGTTCTGAAGTCCCTCTCCGAGCTGCCCGAGGACGTACGCCAGGGCGCGCACCTCGCCTTCACGACGCACTCGATCCCGACCGCGGCGGCCGATACGTCCGGCCCGGCCGAGGACCACGGCGACGGCGGTGCGTACGTCAAGGAGCACCTGGACGTGGCCCGTCTCATCGCCGACGCGGTGCGCGAGGAGACCGGCGTCGAACACCCGTGGCAGCTCGTCTACCAGTCGCGCAGCGGCGCCCCGCACATCCCCTGGCTGGAGCCGGACATCTGCGACCACCTGGAGGAGCGGCACGGCGCCGGGGCGCCCGCGGTGGTCATGGTCCCCATCGGCTTCGTCTCGGACCACATGGAGGTCCTGTACGACCTCGACACCGAGGCCGAGGCCAAGGCCGCGGAGCTGGGTCTTCCGGTCCGCCGCTCGGCGACGGTCGGCGCCGACCCCCGGTTCGCGGCGGCGATCAGGGAGCTGGTCCTGGAGCGCGCCGCCAAGGAGACCGGCACGGCGGTCACACCGTGCGCCCTGGGAGCCCTCGGCCCGAGCCACGACCTGTGCCCGGTGGGCTGCTGCCCGGCCCGCGCCCCGAAGCCCGCGGCCGCCGGCGCCGACAGCCCGTACGCGTGACCCCCAAGCCCCCCCCGACCTGGAGCGAGCACCATGAACGACCCGCTGAAGGCGCTCAAGGCCGAGCTGCTCGACATCGCCCTGGAGGCCGCGCACCGGGCCGGGGCCTTCCTCCGCGAAGGCCGCCCCGACGATCTGGGCGTGGCGGCCACCAAGTCCAGCGCCGTGGACATCGTCACCGAGATGGACATCGCCTCCGAGAAGCTCATCACCGACTTCCTCGCCGAGCGCAGACCGGATGACGGCGTGCTCGGCGAGGAGGGCGCGAGCTTCGAGGGCAGCAGCGGCGTGCAGTGGGTCGTCGACCCGATCGACGGCACCGTCAACTACCTGTACGGCCGCCCGGACTGGTCCGTGTCCATCGCCGCCCGCAAGGACGGCGAGACCTTGATCGGGGTGGTGCACGCCCCGATGCGCGGGGAGACGTACCGCGCGGTCCTGGGGGAGGGGGCCTTCGTCGGCGACGTGCCCGCGCGCGTGCGCCCCGCGCCCCCCTTCGGGCAGGCCCTGGTGGGCACCGGCTTCGGGTACCTCACCGAGCGCCGCGCCCAGCAGGCGGAGATCACCCGCCACCTCGTCCCGAAGGTGCGGGACATCCGGCGCGGCGGATCGGCCGCGATCGACCTGTGCGACGTCGCGGTGGGCCGCCTGGACGCCTACTACGAGCGGGGGCTCAAGCCGTGGGACTTCGCGGCGGGTGACCTCGTCGCCCGGGAGGCGGGCGCGTTGACCGGTGGCCGCCCCGGAGAGCCCCTCTCGGGCGAGCTGGCCATCGCGGCCCCGCCCGGCCTCTTCGAGCCCCTTCAGGGCCTCCTGGAGGAGCTCGGCGCCTGGCACGACTGACGGCACGCGGAAGGGCCCCGGCGTCTCATCCAGACGCCGGGGCCCTTGCGTACGTATGTGTGCTCAGGCCACTCAGACCTGCAGAGCGCCTACCTCGACTCCGTGCTCGGCAGCCAGGCGGTGGAGGTCCTCGAGCTCCGCCTGCTCCACCTCGGCAAGGAAGTCGTCTCCCGTCTCACGGGCCATGGTGAGGTCGGACTCCGTGGCCTTTATGCGCTGCAGGAGACCTGCGGTGAATGCGTCCATGGTTGCGCCCCCTCGGCTGGGTCATGGGTTATGGCACGGGGGTGTGCCCTCAAGAAGGGTTGATCACGTCGTGAGCCGCCCTGGAGAAAGCGGTTTGTGGCGCACCACATACAAAGCGTGATCGCGGGTGTAAGGCCGTCCTCCCCTGGCTCCGTTCCGCAGAAACCTCAACAGGCGGACGAAATCCCGCATTCCCGGGCCCTCAGACCGCCTTACAGCCGGTTTATGGCCGAAAGGGGCAGGATGGAGGCCTACCCCAAGACAAACCTGCCCGCAGGGGCACAGAGGAAGGACAACGACGTGCGCGTACTCGTCGTCGAGGACGAGCAGCTGCTCGCCGATGCGGTGGCCACCGGACTGCGCCGGGAGGCCATGGCCGTCGACGTCGTGTACGACGGGGCGGCCGCCCTGGAGCGCATCGGCGTCAACGACTACGACGTGGTGGTGCTCGACCGGGACCTCCCGCTCGTGCACGGCGACGACGTCTGCCGCAAGATCGTCGAGCTGGGCATGCCGACCCGCGTCCTGATGCTCACCGCCTCGGGTGACGTCAGCGACCGCGTCGAGGGCCTGGAGATCGGCGCCGACGACTACCTCCCCAAGCCCTTCGCGTTCAGCGAGCTGACGGCACGCGTGCGTGCCCTCGGGCGGCGTACGAGCGTGCCGCTGCCGCCCGTCCTGGAGCGGGCCGGGATCAAGCTCGACCCCAACCGCCGCGAGGTCTTCCGCGACGGCAAGGAGATCCAGCTCGCCCCCAAGGAGTTCGCCGTCCTCGAGGTGCTGCTGCGCAGCGAGGGCGCGGTCGTCTCCGCCGAGCAGCTCCTGGAGAAGGCCTGGGACGAGAACACCGACCCGTTCACGAACGTGGTCCGGGTCACCGTCATGACCCTGCGCCGCAAGCTCGGTGAGCCCGCCGTCATCGTGACGGTCCCGGGCTCCGGCTACCGGATCTGACCCCCGGTGGCCGCGACCCCGGCGCCACCAGCCGCGCCTCCGAAGCCGACGTGGGACCCCAGGAAGGTCGAAGCACCCTTCCCGTGGCTGCGTCCCACCATCCGCATACGGCTCACGCTGCTCTACGGCGGCATGTTCCTGATCGCGGGCATCCTGCTGCTCTCGATCATCTATCTGCTCGCCGCGCAGGCACTGAACGTCGGCAGCGACCTGCCGTTCAGGGTCACGGGCAAGTCCACGGTGAGCAGCGAGAGCTGCACCAACTTCCGGCTCCTCCCCGAGCACCCCACGGAGGGACAGCTCAACGCCGCGCTGAACGAGTGCGTCAACCAGATGCGTCAGAACGCCCTGGACAACCTCCTCAGCCGGTCACTTCTCGCCCTCCTCGGGCTCGCCGTGATCGCCTTCGCCTTCGGGTACGCGATGGCGGGCCGCGTGCTCTCACCGCTGGGCCGCATCACCCGCACCGCCCGCAGGGTGGCCGGCACCGACCTGACCCGCCGGATCGAGCTGGACGGCCCGGACGACGAGCTGAAGGAGCTGTCCGACACCTTCGACGAGATGCTGGACCGCCTGGAGCGGGCGTTCACCGCCCAGCAGCGGTTCGTCGGCAACGCCTCGCACGAGCTGCGCACGCCGCTGGCGATCAACCGCACGCTCCTGGAGGTGCACCTCTCCGACCCCGGGGCGCCGCCGGAACTCCACCAGCTGGGCAAGACGCTCCTGGCCACCAACGAACGCAGCGAGCAGCTGGTGGAGGGCCTGCTGCTGCTCGCCCGCAGCGACAACCAGATCGTCGAGCGCAAGCCCGTCGATCTCGCCGAGGTCGCCGACCGCGCCGTCGACCAGGTGCGGGCCGAGGCCGACGCGAAGGGCGTGGAGATCCGCGGGGAGCGTGGCCCGGCCGTCGTGCAGGGCAACGGCGTACTCCTGGAGCGGATCGCCCTGAACCTCGTCCAGAACGCCGTCAGGTACAACGTGGCGGACGAGGGCTGGGTCGAGGTGACCACGGAGGCCCAGCACGGTCAGGCGGTCCTGGTGGTGTCGAACACGGGCCCGGTGGTGCCCGCGTACGAGATCGACAACCTTTTTGAGCCTTTCCGGAGGCTGCGGACCGAGCGGACGGGCAGCGACAAGGGCGTCGGGCTCGGCCTGTCGATCGCCCGGTCGGTGGCGCGGGCCCACGGGGGCCGTATCATCGCGGAGCCGCGCGAGGGGGGAGGGCTCGTGATGCGAGTGACGCTTCCCCTCTGAGATGCTGCACGAACGCGCCGATGTGTTCGCTTTGCGCGGAATTTTCGGGACTCGATCCCGGGAAAACCGTGTGCGATCGATCACAGTGGCGATTTCTTGGGTATCTACTCTCCGTGATCGCTAAAGTCGCCGAAAGCCGGGAAAATCCGGGTTTTCGGGGGTCTTGATCACGGGAAGTACACGGGGTGACGCCCGTGAAGTGCGACATTCGGACCGTGTACGGTCCCGATCGCCATCCAAGCCGATCACCTCTTCAGGGGTGCGGTTGGGTGTCGATTGAGTAACAGACCTTGATGTGAGGCAAAATCTCCGCCTCGGGTCGGGCACAAGTCCGGCCTCTCACGCGTTACGTGCGCTGGAGACACCGCAGACACCCAGAGGGGGAGAGCGACATGGCAACGGACTACGACACCCCACGCAAGACCGACGATGACGTCAACGAGGACAGCATCGAGGAACTCAAGGCACGGCGGAACGACAAGTCGACCTCATCGGTCGACGTCGACGAGTTCGAGGCCGCCGAGGGCCTTGAGCTGCCCGGCGCCGACCTTTCCAACGAGGAGCTCGCCGTCCGGGTGCTCCCGAAGCAGCAGGACGAGTTCACCTGCATGAGCTGCTTCCTGGTGCACCACCGCAGCCAGCTGGCCAGGGAGAAGAACGGCCAGCCGATCTGTCGCGACTGCGACTGAGGCGGGGTCGGCCATGACTGGCTCGACCCCGTCCAGGAAGCGCCGCTTCCGCAAGCGCGGAGCGGACGAAGCCGGCGCCTCGGGCGACGGCGTGCGTGACGACGAGCGAGGCTCTTCCACCACCGGAGCAGCCTCGCTCGAACCGGCGAACGCCCTCGAGGCGGCGCCGGACGAGACGGCGGCCGACAAGGCCTCAAGGACCACTCGGACAGATGGGTCCCGGAGCCGCGTTGCCGCCGTCGCGGACGGAATGAGGGAAGGCGTGCGCAAGGGCGGGCGCGCCGGCAAGGCCGGCATCGGCTACCTCGCCGACCGGCTCATCGAGAACGCTCCGCGGATCCCGGTCCGCGATCTGGCGACCCTCCGCAAGCAGTTCCCGGGCCTTGGCCCCGAGCAGCTGGCGGACAAGCTCGTCTCCGGTGCGGCCAACGCCTCGTCCACGGTGGGCGCGGGTGTGGGCGCGGCGGCGATGATGCCCGTACCGCCCGCGATGCCCGCCGAGCTCGCGGCCGAGATCACCGGCGTCGCCGCGGTCGAACTGAAACTCATCGCCGAGCTGCACGAGGTCTACGGCCAGCGGCCCGACGGCAATCTCAAGCAGCGCAGCACGGCGTATCTGACCTCGTGGACGCAGGAGCGCGGCGTCGACGTCGCCAAGCCCACGACCCTCAACGCCGCCCTGGGCGGCCAGATGAAGCGGGAGCTGCGCCAGCAGATCATGAAGCGCATGGTCCGGAACCTTCCGAACCTCATGCCCTTCATGGTGGGCGCCGCGGTCGGGGCGGTGATGAACCGCCGGGACACCAAGAAGCTCGCCGCGAAGATCAGGGAGGACCTGCGGAAGCGGCAGGTGCCGTGGGACGCGTTGCCTGAGCTTCCGCCCCTGGAAACGCCGGACGATCCTCTGCGGGTGGGTGGGCGTCCCAAGGAGTTGGGCGGCTGAGGCCGGTGAGGGTCTGCGGGCCTGGCTGTGGCTGGTCGCGCAGTTCCCCGCGCCCCTGACGGGGCGCTCGTCGCGCCGTTTTTTCCGCGCCCCTGGCGGGGCGCTCCGGTTCAGGGAGTGTTCTGGCGTACCGCGTTCAGCGCTTCTGCCAGGGCCTCCGGGTGCCTTGTCGAGAGGTAGGCGTAGGGCGTGGGATCGGTCGGGTCCGTGATCTTCACGCGCAGGGCCGTCGGGATGTAGGCGCGCAGCAGCATGAAGGCGCGCGGATCGGCCTTGTAGGAGCGCCAGGCGCGGGTCTCCTCGCCCGTCAGGACCTCCGCCTCGCCCAGGGCGGACACCGGGATCTTCGCGTCCCCCGCGACCAGCGAGCCGGCCACCACGCGGATCCGCACGGAGCCGTACGCACTGGTGACGACCGCGGCCACCGCCGTGCCGCCGACCAGGCCGCCGAGGAGCGGAAGCGTGCCGAACGGCAGCATGATCAGGGCCATCGCGACACCGACCAGGACCGAGGCGAACCACCACGAACGGGGCGCGGTCAGGCGTTCTTCGTAAGGCTGCATGGAACCAAGCTTGGCACGGGGAGCTGTGAGTGCTGACGCGGAGGTAAGGTCTGCGCCTGTGAGTGGTACATCTGCAGCTCTGACGCCCCCGGCCGACGCCATAGCGCCCGTCCGCCACCCCGACGCACCCGCCCCCGGTGAGCTGATCGGCGCCCACTACGAACACTGTTTCGGCTGTGGCGAAGGACAGGCGCACGGACTGCACCTGGCGGCGCGCGCGGGGGAGGGCGTGACCGTCACCGCCGAGTTCACCGTGCGCGAGGCGCACCAGGGCGCCCCGGGCCTCGCCCACGGCGGCGTCCTCGCCACCGCGCTCGACGAGACGCTGGGCTCGCTGAACTGGCTGCTGCGGGTGATCGCCGTGACCGGCCGCCTGGAGACCGACTTCGCGCGGCCCGTGCCGCTGGGCACCGTGCTGTTCCTGGAGGCCGAGGTCACCGCCGTCGCCGGACGGAAGATCTACTCGACCGCCACCGGCCGGATCGGCGGCCCCGACGGGCCCGTCGCGGTCCGCGCCGACGCCCTCTTCATCGAGGTGAAGGTCGAGCACTTCATCGACAACGGCCGCCCGGAGGAGATCCAGGCCGCCATGAACAACCCGGACCAGATCCGGCGCGCCCGCGCCTTCGAGGTGAACCCGTGACGTCCCGTACCCCTTCCGGCGAACTGAACGTACTGATCAGGCGCGTCGACCCCGAAGTACCGCTGCCGTCGTACGCGCGCCCCGGCGACGCCGGTGCCGATCTGCGGACCACGGAGTCCTGCGAACTGGCGCCCGGTGAGCGGGTCGTGCTGCCCACCGGGGTGTCCATCGCGCTCCCCGAGGGGTACGCGGCCTTCGTGCACCCCCGTTCGGGGCTCGCCGCACGCTGCGGTGTCGCTCTGGTGAATGCCCCGGGGACGGTGGATGCCGGGTACCGTGGAGAGATCAAGGTGATCGTGGTGAATCTCGATCCGCGCGAGTCCGTGCGGTTCGAGCGTTTCGACCGGATTGCCCAACTGGTCGTCCAGCAGGTCGAGAAGGTGCGCTTCCAGGAGGTGGCGGAGCTTCCCGCGTCGGCGCGGGCCGAGGGGGGCTTCGGGTCCACCGGCGGCCATGCCGCCGTCGGCCTCGGCCCGGGTGAACAGACGGGTGCGGACGGACAGACGGGCGCGGACGGACGGACGGGCGCGGTCGAACAAACGGGTGGGAATCGATACGCATCGGTCGTATCCGACCGGGAAGGACAGTGACGTGTTCGGACGTCGCAAGAAGGACAGTGCCGCCGAGGACGCGGCGGGCGCGGACGAGCAGGTCGTCGACGGCGTGGACAGCAATGACCCGGCCGACGTCACGCGCTCGCGCGTGAGGCTCGAGCCGGAGCCCCGTCCCGACGGTCCCTGGGACATCTCCGAGGTCCGTGAGCCCGGCGAGGGCCGCGTGGACCTCGGCGGGCTCTTCGTGCCGGGGGTCGAGGGCATGGAGCTGCGGGTGGAGGTCGCGGGCGACGCGATCGTCGCGGCCACCGTCGTGCTCCAGGACAGCGCCATCCAGCTGCAGGGCTTCGCCGCCCCCAAGAAGGAGGGCATCTGGGGCGAGGTCCGCGAGGAGATCGCCTCCGGCATCACCCAGCAGGGCGGTGTCATCGACGAGGTCGAGGGCCCCCTCGGCTGGGAGCTGCGCGCGCAGGTGCCGGTGCAGCTGCCGGACGGCACCGGCGGGGTGCAGGTCGTGCGCTTCATCGGCGTCGACGGGCCGCGCTGGTTCCTGCGCGGGGTGATCTCCGGGCAGGGCGCGGTGCAGCCGCAGACCGCCGGTCTTCTGGAGCAGATCTTCCGGGACACCGTCGTCGTGCGCGGCGAGGGTCCGATGGCGCCGCGCGACCCGATCGTCCTGAAGCTCCCGGACGACGCGCAGATGGTCGCCGAGGGCAGTGTGCAGCAGGAGCAGCAGGAAGGCTCCCGCTTCTCGGGCGGCATGGGGCAGCTCCAGCGCGGCCCCGAGATCACCGAGGTCCGCTGACACCCTCGGCGCCCTTCAACTGCCTTGTGGCCCGTAGTGGTTCCGGTTCGTCCGGGCCGCGGCGGGCCACATGCGCGTCCCGCGGCGGGCATCAGGGTTCTGTCAAGGACGCCGCCCCCGCGCCCCATCGCCCGTAATGCCGGAATTGTTGGCCGTAAGGTCGACGCTGCGTACACAGTTGTTTCGGGAAGACAATGGGGCCATGGCACGCGGCAAGCTTCGGATATACCTCGGTGCGGCACCGGGCGTCGGCAAGACGTACGCCATGCTCTCCGAGGCGCACCGGCGCGTGGAGCGCGGCACCGACTGCGTCGTCGGCTTCGTGGAGCATCACGACCGCCCGCGCACCGAAGTGATGCTGCACGGCCTCGAACAGGTGCCCCGCAAGGACCTGGAGTACCGCGGCACCGCCTTCACCGAGATGGACGTGGACGCGGTCCTGGAGCGCGCCCCCGCCGTCGCCCTGGTCGACGAACTCGCCCACACCAACGTCCCCGGCTCCCGCAACGCCAAGCGCTGGCAGGACGTCGAGCAGCTGCTCGCGGCGGGCATCGACGTCGTCTCGACGGTGAACATCCAGCACCTGGAGTCCCTCGGTGACGTCGTCGAGTCGATCACCGGCGTACGCCAGCGCGAGACCGTGCCGGACGAGGTGGTGCGCCGCGCCGACCAGATCGAGCTGGTCGACATGTCGCCCCAGGCGCTGCGCCGCCGCATGGCGCACGGCAACATCTACAAGCCCGACCGCATCGACGCCTCCCTCTCCAACTACTTCCGCCCCGGCAACCTCACCGCCCTGCGCGAACTGGCCCTGCTGTGGGTCGCCGACCGCGTCGACGAGTACCTGCAGCAGTACCGGGGCGAGCACAACATCCGCTCCACCTGGCAGGCCCGCGAGCGCATCGTCGTCGGACTCACCGGCGGCCCCGAGGGCCGTACGCTCATCAGACGCGCCTCCCGGATGGCCGCCAAGGGCTCCGGCAGCGAGATCCTCGCCGTCTACATAGCCCGCAGCGACGGCCTGACCGCCGCCTCCCCCAAGGAACTCGCCGTCCAGCGCACCCTGGTCGAAGACCTCGGCGGCACCTTCCACCACGTCATCGGCGACGACATACCGGCCGCCCTGCTCGACTTCGCCCGCGGGGTCAACGCCACCCAGATCGTCCTCGGCTCGTCCCGCCGCAAGACCTGGCAGTACGTCTTCGGACCCGGCGTCGGCGCGACCGTCGCCCGCGACTCCGGGCCCGACCTGGACGTCCACATCGTCACCCACGGCGAGGTCGCCAAGGGCCGGGGCCTGCCCGTCGCCCGGGGCGCGCGCCTCGGCCGTTCCCGGATCATCTGGGGCTGGCTGGTGGGCGTCGGGGGGCCCGCCCTGCTGACCCTGCTGCTCACCCACATCGACGCCGACCTCGGCCTCGCCAACGACATGCTGCTGTTCCTGACGCTTACGGTGGCCGCCGCGCTCCTCGGCGGACTCCTGCCGGCCCTCGCGTCGGCGGCCGTCGGGTCGCTGCTCCTCAACTACTACTTCACGCCGCCGCTGCACCTGTGGACGGTCTCCAACAACAAGAACATCGTCGCGATCGCCGTCTTCGTGGGCGTCGCCGTCTCCGTGGCCTCGGTCGTGGACCTCGCCGCCCGGCGCACCCACCAGGCCGCCCGGCTGCGCGCCGAGTCGGAGATACTCTCCTTCCTCGCGGGCAGCGTCCTGCGCGGCGAGACCAGCCTCGAAGCCCTCCTGGAGAGGGTCCGCGAGACCTTCGCCATGGAGTCCGTGGCGCTCCTCGAACGCGCGGGCGACAACGACCCATGGACCTGCGCGGGCCGCGTCGGCGACGGCCGCCCGCTGCCGCGCCCCGAGGACGCCGACGTGGACATGCCGGTCGGCGACCACATGGCCCTCGCGCTGTCCGGCCGCGTGCTGCCCGCCGAGGACCGCCGCGTGCTCGCCGCGTTCGCCGCGCAGGCCGCCGTCGTCCTCGACCGCCAGCGCCTGCAGTCCGAGGCCGACCAGGCCCGCACCCTCGCCGAGGGCAACCGCATCCGCACCGCGCTGCTCGCCGCCGTCAGCCACGATCTGCGTACGCCGCTCGCGGGCATCAAGGCGGCCGTGACCTCGCTCCGCTCCGACGACGTCGAGTGGTCCGACGAGGACGAGGCCGAACTCCTCGCGGGCATCGAGGAGGGCGCCGACCGCCTGGAACACCTCGTGGGCAACCTGCTCGACATGTCACGACTCCAGACCGGCACGGTCACCCCGCTGATCCGCGAGATCGACCTGGACGAGGTCGTCCCCATGGCACTCGGCGGGGTCCCCGACGGCAGCGCCGAGCTGGACATCCCCGAGACGCTGCCGATGGTCGCCGTCGACAAGGGGCTGCTGGAGCGCGCGGTCGCGAACATCGTCGAGAACGCCGTCAAGTACGCCCCCGAGGGCGAGCCCGTCAAGGTCTCCGCGAGCACCCTGGGCGAGCGCGTCGAGGTCCGCGTGGTCGACCGCGGCCCCGGCGTCCCCGATACCGCCAAGGACCGCATCTTCGCGCCCTTCCAGCGTTACGGTGACGCTCCGCGCGGTGCGGGTGTGGGGCTCGGCCTCGCCGTCGCCCGCGGCTTCGTCGAGGCCATGGGCGGCACCCTCGCCGCCGAGGACACCCCGGGCGGCGGCCTCACCATGGTCCTCACCCTGCGAGCGGTGGCCGGGCGGCCACCGGACCGCACGGATCTCCCGGATCTTCCCGATCTCCCCGCCCAGGTCACCCAGTGACCGCGAACCAGAAGCCAGAAAGGCAGGCCGGCATGACCCGGGTGCTCGTGGTCGACGACGAGCCGCAGATCGTACGTGCCCTCGTGATCAACCTGAAGGCGCGCAAGTACGAGGTGGACGCGGCCCCCGACGGCGCGACGGCGCTCCAGCTGGCCGCCGCCCGCCACCCCGACGTGATCGTGCTCGACCTCGGTCTGCCCGACATGGACGGCGTGGAGGTCATCAGGGGCCTGCGCGGCTGGACCCGCGTCCCGATCCTCGTCCTGTCCGCCCGGCACAGCTCGGACGAGAAGGTCGAGGCGCTGGACGCGGGCGCCGACGACTACGTGACCAAGCCGTTCGGCATGGACGAGCTGCTCGCCAGGCTGCGCGCCGCCGTCCGCAGGGCCGAGCCGACCGGCGCGGGTGAGGACGACATCATGGTCGACACCGAGGACTTCTCCGTCGACCTGGCCGCCAAGAAGGTCAACCGCGACGGGCGCGACGTGCGCCTGACCCCGACCGAGTGGCACCTCCTGGAGGTCCTCGTCCGCAACACCGGCCGTCTGGTCAGCCAGAAACAGCTGCTCCAGGAGGTGTGGGGGCCCTCCTACGGCACGGAGACCAACTACCTGCGCGTCTACATGGCCCAGCTGCGCCGCAAGCTGGAGGCGGACCCGGCGCATCCGCGCCACTTCATCACCGAGCCGGGCATGGGGTACCGCTTCGAGCGTTGAGTTCCGCCGCGAGCGGGCATAAGCACAGATGAGCGCACCCCTTTCCCGCGTGTCGGTGCCCCCCGGTAGGCTTCCTGTATGAGTGCTGTTCCTGGTTCCGATAAGCCGGCAGGCCGTTTCCGGCGCATGCTCGACCGGCTGTCCTCCTCGCAGGAGGATCTGGAGTCGGAGGAGCTGCGTGAGGACGCCGAGACGGCCGGCTGCGTCCGCATCGGCGACTGCCAAGACCGCCAGATAGTCACCGTTACTGGTACCTTGCGCACGGTCACCCTGCGACCACGCGCCGGGGTCCCCGCGCTGGAGGCCGAGCTGTTCGACGGCTCCGCGGCGCTGGACGTGGTGTGGCTCGGCAGGCGCTCCATCGTAGGAATTGAGCCGGGGCGCAAGCTGATCGCATCGGGCCGGATCTCGTTGAGCCGGGGCCGCCGGGTGCTCTTCAACCCCAAGTACGAACTCAGACCGCTCGGACGGGAGTAGCCGGTGACGTCCCTCGACAAGCCGACGGACCAAGGGAAACCGGATCAGGTCGACACCGATTCCAGGGCGGTGACCGACACCGATTCCAGGGCCGTGACCGAGGCAGCGCTCTTCGAGGCCTTCGGCGGCGTGCGGGGCATGGTGGAGACGGTCGTTCCCGGCCTGCTCTTCGTGACCATCTTCACGATCAACAAGGACCTGCACATGGCGGCCATCGCCGCCCTCGCGGTCTCCGTGGTGCTCGTGGTGGTCCGCCTGGTCATGAAGGACACCGTCAAGCACGCCTTCAGCGGCGTCTTCGGGGTCGCCTTCGGCGTGGTCTTCGCGATGATGACCGGCAACGCCAAGGACTTCTACCTGCCGGGCATGCTCTACACCCTGGGCCTCGCCCTGGCCTACATCATCACGACCCTCGCGGGCGTCCCGCTGATCGGCCTGATCCTCGGCCCGGTCTTCAAGGAGAACCTCTCCTGGCGCACCCGCAACCCCGGCCGCAAGAAGGCGTACGCGAAGGCGAGCTGGGCCTGGGGCCTGATTTTGCTCGCCAAGTGCGCGATCCTCTTCCCGCTGTACTGGTGGGCGGACACCACGCAGTTCGGCTGGGTCCTGGTCGCCCTGAAGATCCCGCCCTTCCTGCTCGCCGTCTACCTCACCTGGGTCTTCCTGTCGAAGGCCCCACCGCCGATCGATGTCTTCGCCGAGATGGAAGCCGCCGAGAAGGCGGAGAAGGACCGCAAGGCCGCGGAGCGCGCCCCGTAAGGGGCCCGGGGAACTGCGCGCCCGGCCACGACGGCCCCGCGGAGAACATACGCAGTTGGGGGCGCCCGGTAACTACCGGGCGCCCCCAACTGCGTACCGCAAAAACCGCTAGCTCTCCCGACGCACCGAAAGCAGATCCTCCAGCTGCTCCTCACGCGCCTGCGCGGCCACGAAGAGAAGCTCGTCACCCGCCTCGAGGGAGTCATCCGGCGTCGGCGCCAGAACACGCGTACCGCGGATGATCGTCACCAGCGAGGTGTCCTCGGGCCACTGCACGTCGCCGACGAGCGTGCCGGCGAGGGCCGACTCGGGCGGCAGCGTCAGCTCGACGAGGTTCGCGTCGCCGTGGCTGAAGCGCAGCAGCCGGACGAGATCGCCGACGCTCACCGCCTCCTCGACGAGCGCGGACATCAGCCGCGGCGTGGAGACGGCGACATCGACGCCCCAGGACTCGTTGAAGAGCCACTCGTTCTTGGGGTTGTTCACACGGGCGACGACCCGCGGGACGCCGTACTCCGTTTTGGCGAGCAGGGAGACGACGAGGTTGACCTTGTCGTCGCCGGTCGCGGCGATCACGACGTTGCAGCGCTGGAGCGCGGCCTCGTCGAGGGAGGTGATCTCGCAGGCGTCGGCGAGCAGCCACTCGGCCTGCGGGACGCGCTCGACGGAGATGGCCGTCGGCGCCTTGTCGACGAGAAGGACCTCGTGGCCGTTCTCAAGCAGCTCACCGGCGATGGAGCGGCCCACCGCGCCGGCTCCGGCAATGGCGACCCTCATCAGTGACCGCCCTCCTCGGGGCCTTCGGCGAACGCCGCTTCGACCTTGTCGACCTGATCGGTGCGCATCATCACGTGCACCAGGTCACCCTCTTGCAGGACCGTCTGCGAGGTCGGCAGGACCGCCTCGCCCAGCCGGGTGAGGAAGGCCACGCGTACGCCGGTCTCCTCCTGGAGCTGGCTGATCTTGTGCCCGATCCAGGCGGCGGAGGCGTGCACCTCGGCGAGCTGTACGCCACCGGTGGGGTCGCGCCACAGCGGCTCGGCCCCCGAGGGGAGCAGCCGGCGCAGCATCTGGTCGGCCGTCCAGCGGACCGTGGCGACCGTGGGGATGCCGAGGCGCTGGTAGACCTCGGCGCGGCGCGGGTCGTAGATGCGGGCCGCGACGTTCTCGATGCCGAACATCTCGCGGGCGACGCGCGCGGCGATGATGTTCGAGTTGTCGCCGCTGCTGACGGCGGCGAAGGCGCCCGCCTCCTCGATGCCGGCTTCGCGCAGGGTGTCCTGGTCGAAGCCGACGCCGGTGACGCGGCGGCCGCCGAACCCGGAGCCCAGGCGGCGGAAGGCCGTGGGGTCCTGGTCGACCACGGCGACCGTGTGCCCCTGATGTTCCAGGGTCTGCGCGAGAGCGGAACCGACTCTCCCGCAGCCCATGATGACGATGTGCACGACCGTCCTTCCGGCTGTGTCAATACTCTGTGCTCAGGCTGAACGGTAAAAGCGTCTCAGACCGGAGCCCAAGCTACACACGCGCGGTCCGCCGGGGGCACCCCCGTGCACGTCCCGGACGGGCGGCCGGCGCTCAGTCCACGCTGCGCAGCAGCCCCTCGACGGTCTGCAGCCGGTGGCCAAGCTCGACGAGCTGCAAGCGGGTCGCCTCCTGCTCCGACCTGGCGCGTTCGACCGCCTCGCGGTAGTGCTGCATGGCCTCGGCGTACTGCCGGTCGCGCTCGCGGTTGCGCTGCGACTGGAAGTAGGCGACGGCGACGATCGCGCCGGCGAGTATCAGGAAAAATGCGACCGGGATGATCACGTCGTCCACTAGGACGTCCCCTCTGCTGAGTGCTGTCCGTCGTCGCCCGTCTGACCCTCGCGGACGGCCGCGGTGATCGTATCCACGTTCAACCGCACGTCGAACGGCGCGAGTTCGAAGTACTTGAGCGCCTTGCCGTCGTCGGAGAGCTCCAGGCGGCCGACGACGAGGCCTGCCTTCTCCATGCGCTCCAGGTGCATATAGAGCAGGGGGCGGGAGACCCCGAGCCGCCGGGCCAGTTCGCTGACATACAGCTGACCGGAGGCCAGCTCGCCGATGATCCGGATGCGCTGGGCGTGGCCGACCGCCGCGAGAAAAGCCAGCAGCTCCTCGCTGTCCATGGTCCGCCTTCGCGCTGGTCCCGATACCTGTCAGTCAAGGCTTACGTATGACGGGTTCCGCTGTCAATCCGCTTGCTCCCAGTCTCGAATGACAGTTGACGGTTCGTTCCTTCACCTGTCAGTCTCCGCTTACACATGACAACCAAGAGACGGGGGAGTGGGAATGAGAAAGCGATCGGTCACGGTGCGCGTGGCCCGTTGGAGCGCGCTGCACCCATGGCGGGCGATCATCGGCTGGCTGGTCTTCGTGGCGCTGTGCCTCGGGGGCGGGATCGCCGCGGGGATGAACAGCGCCACCACGGAGGACTTCCGCGTCGGCGAGGCGGGCCGGGCCGAGGCGCTGGCGAGCGAGGGCGGCGTCCAACTGAGGCCCACGGAGCAGGTGCTGATCCGGGCGGCGTCCGGACGGCCGGCACCGCTGGACGAGGCGAAGGCCGAAGCCGCCGTGCGTGACGTCACCGCCCGCATGAAGGCCCTGCCCGAGGTCGCCTCGGTCGCGGCCCCGGTCCGCTCCGCCGACGGCCGCGTACTGCGGATCCAGGTGGAGCTGCACGGTTCCGAGCAGGACGGCAAGGAGAACGTGGTCCCGCTGCGGGCCCAGACCGAGAAGGCCGCGAAGGTCCACCCCGAGCTGGTGATCGAGGAGACCGGCGACGCCTCCGTCAGCAAGGGCGTCAACGACCAGCGTGGCGAGGACCTTGCCTTCTCCGAGGCGATCACACTGCCCATCACGCTGATCACGCTGGCCGTCGTCTTCGGCTCGGTCGTGATGGTCGGCGTACCGCTGCTGCTCGCGATCACCTCGATCATGGCGACGATGGGCCTGGCGATGCTGGCCTCGCACCTGCTGCCCGACACGGGCGTCGGGATGAGCATGATCCTGCTCATCGGCATGGCCGTCGGCGTCGACTACACGCTCTTCTACCTCAAGCGCGAGCGCGAGGAACGGGCACGGGCGGGTGGCAAGCTCACCTCGGCGGCGCTCGTCGAGGCCGCCGCCGCGACGGCCGGCCGCGCGATCGTCGTCTCCGGGCTCGCCGTGATCGTCTCCACCACCGCGCTCTTCCTCGCCCGTGACGTCATCTTCGACTCGCTCGCCACCGGCACCATCCTGGTCGTCGCCGTCGCGGTGGTCAGCTCGGTGACGGTACTGCCGGCGCTGCTCGTCGCGCTCGGGCGGCGTACGGATCGCCGGGCGGCCAGGCGCCTGGCGAAGGGCAAGCCGGTGCGCACGTACGGGGAGAAGGGGCCGGGCCGCGTCTGGCACGCCCTGCTGACGCCCGCCCGCAGGCGGCCCGCCCTCACCCTGTGCCTCTCGGTGCTCGTCATGCTGGGGCTCGCGCTGCCCGCGCTGACCATGAACCTCAAGAACCCCGCGCGGGACAGCTTCTCGCGGGAGATACCGGCGATGAAGGGGTATGACCGGCTGCTCGACGCCTTCCCCGAGCTGCGGATCCGGCATCTCGTCGTGGTGCGCGCCGACGCCTCGCAGGCCGCTGAGGTGCGGCGGGCGCTGACGGCGCTCGACCGGGCGGCGCAGGCCGACCCGCTCTTCTCGCACCCGTCGGGTTCGCCCCTTCTCCGCTCCTCCGAGGACCAAAGGACCACGACCCTGGAGCTGAACGCCCCGCACCCCACGTACTCGAAGAAGGCCGAGGACTCACTCGCCCACCTGCGCGACACCTACCTGCCCGCCACCGTCGGCAAGCTGCCCGGCGTCGAGACGGCCGTCACCGGCGAGGTCCCGCGCGGCACCGACTACGTGGCGCACCAGAACGAGAAGCTGCCGCTCGTCCTCGGCTTCCTGCTCCTGATGACGTTCGCCATGACGGTCTACGCGTTCCGCTCGGTCGTCCTCGGGCTGCTCGGCGTCGGGCTCAACCTGCTCTCCGCGGCCTCCGCGCTCGGACTGCTCGTCCTCGTCTTCCAGGGCACCTGGGCCGAGGGGCCGCTCTCGTTCGTCTCGCTCGGCGGGATCTCCTCGCGCGTACCGCTCTTCCTCTTCGTGATCCTCTTCGGGCTCTCCATGGACTACCAGGTCTTCGTGGTCAGCCGGATCCGCGAGGCCGCCCTGAACGGCGTGCCCACCCGGCAGGCCGTCCTCGACGGCATCGCGTCCTCCGCCAAGGTCGTCACCAGCGCGGCGCTCGTCATGGTCACCGTCTTCGCGAGCTTCGTGATGCTGCACATCCTGGAGATGAAGCAGATGGGGTTCGTGCTCGCGGCGGCCGTCCTGCTCGACGCGTTCGTGATCCGCGTCATGATCCTTCCGGCCGCGCTGCTCCTGCTCGGCCGCGCCACCTGGTGGCCGTCGCGCGCGGTCCGGCGCGCGGAGGCACGGGCCGCCGACCCGTATGTGAGGCCTTCTGACGGGGTTTCCGGGGGCTGGGCCGAGG
>NZ_WMBF01000270.1:0-8488 GCF_019400875.1 Streptomyces anatolicus
CCAGTGCCCGCGCGCCCTCCCCCGGCGCGCGGGCACTTCCCTGTTTCCGTGCGGCAGCACGCACGACGTCGGCCGCCGCCCCCTTCCAAAAGGGGGCGGCGGCCGACGTGGTTACGGGGCTCTCGGCGCCTCAGGCCGCGCGGCCCGCCTCTGTCAGGCTCTCGTTGATGAAGCCGAGCAGCATCCGCGGGGTCTCCGCCTCCGCGACCGTGTCGTCGGAGAGCGTGATGCCGTACTCCCGCTCGATGTGCCCGGTGGTCTGGAGCACGGCGAGCGAGTCGTAGCCCAGCTCGGCGAAGGGCGTGTCGATGACATCACCGTCCAGGTCCACGCCCTCGTCGACGCCCGCGCACTCGCGCAACAGGCCGGTCAGTTCCTTCAGTTCCATCTCGGTCCCTTTCGGATTGTTCTTGTCCCGCACGGCAATCGCCGTCACGCAGTCGCCGTCACGCGGCTGCCGTCACGCACGCGGCTGCCGTCAGGCCGCTGCCGTCACCACGGCGGCCGCGTTGAAGCCGCCGTGCCCCCGCGCGAGCACGAGCGCGGCCCCCACCGGGTGCTCGCGTGCCTCGCGGACCAGGTCCAGTGCGATGCCGTCGGCCAGGCGGTCCACGTGGACGGTCGGCGGGATCACCCCGTCCCGCACGGACAGCAGCGCCGCCGCGAGGTCCAGGGAGCCGCCGCCCGCCGCCAGCCTGCCGGTCATCGTCTTCGGCGCGGTGACCGGCACGCCCCGGGCGCCGAAGAGCCCGGTGATCGCCTCGGCCTCCTGCCGGTCGAGTTCCGGCACACCGGCGGCGTCCGCGAACACGACGTCGATGTGATGTGCCGTCAATCCAGCGTCAGCCAATGCCAGTTCGGCCGCCCGGCGCAGGCCCGGCTCGCCTCCGCTGCCCGGTGCCGGGTCGAAGGTGGCCGCGTACCCGGCGAACGCCCCGTACACCCGGGCGCCGCGCTCGCGCGCGAAAGCCGGGTCCTCCAGCGTCAGCAGGGCGCCGCCCTCGCCGGGCACGTGGCCGCTCGCCGCCGCGTCGAACGGCAGGTACGCGCGCGCCGGATCGTCGACGGTGGACATCCGCCCGCCGGTGAGCTGCGCCGTCCACCCCCAAGGGCAGAGGGCGCCGTCCACGCCGCCGGTCACGATAAGCCGGCTGCCCTTGCGCAGCTGGCGCCGCGCCTGGCCCACCGCGTCCAGACCGCCCGCCTGCTCGGTGACCACGACCCCGCTGGGCCCGCGCAGCCCGTGCCGGATGGAGATCTGGCCGGAGTTGACGGCGTAGAACCAGGCGTACGACTGGTACGCGCTGACGTACTGCCCGCCCTTGCTCCACAGCGCCTGCAACTCGCGCTGGCCGAACTCGAAACCGCCCGCCGAGGCCGCCGTGACCACACCCGCGCCGAAGTCGCCCAGGTCGTCGGGGGTGGCGCCGCAGTCCTCCAGGGCCTCCTTCGCGGCCGTCAGGGCGAGCCGCGTCATATGGTCGGTGGACGGCAGCAGACGGCTCGGGATGTGCTCGGCCGCGTCGAAGCCCGGCACCTCACCGGCGAGCTTCGCCGGGTAGCCGGAGGCGTCGAAGCGGGCGGGCGGCCGGATGCCGCTGACCCCCGCGAGGGTCGCCCGCCACCAGGCCTCGGTACCGAGGCCGTTGGGGGCCGTGACGCCGATGCCGGTGACCACGGGGGCCGTCGGCCCGGGGGCCCCTCCGGCGGCGGCGGTCGTCTCCCGCACCCGCAGACCGTTCTTCTCCCGTACCCGCAGATCGCTCGTCATGCCGTCCTCCGCTCGGGGCTTGTCAGCACCATCGCGCTCTGGAAGCCGCCGAAGCCGCTGCCGACGCTCAGCACGGTGTCGACGCGCCGCTCGCGCGCGGTGAGAGGGGTGTAGTCGAGGTCGCACTGCGGGTCCGGCTCGTGCAGATTGGCCGTGGGCGGCACCACGTCGTGCTCGATGGCCAGGGCGGACGCGGCGATCTCCAGGGAGCCGATGGCGCCGAGCGAGTGGCCGATCATCGACTTGATGGAGCTGACCGGGGTGGCGTACGCGTGCGCGCCGAGGGCCTTCTTGAAGGCCTCCGTCTCGTGCCGGTCGTTCTGCTTGGTGCCCGAGCCGTGCGCGTTGACGTAGTCGACGGCGGTCGCGTCGAGCCGGGACTCGTCCAGGGCGGCGCGGATGGCCTCGGCCATCTCGGCGCCGTCGGGCCGCAGCCCGGTCATGTGGTAGGCGTTGCTGCGCGAGGCGAAGCCCGCGATCTCCGCGTAGATGTGGGCGCCGCGCGCCCGCGCCGCGTCCAGCTCCTCCAGGACGAACACCGCCGAACCCTCGCCGAGCACGAAGCCGTTGCGGGTCCTGTCGAAGGGCCGCGAGGCGTGTGCCGGGTCGTCGTTGCGGTTGGTGGTCGCCTTGATGGCGTCGAAGCAGGCCACCGAGACCGGTGAGATCGGCGCCTCGGTGGCGCCCGCCACCATCACGTCCGCGCTGCCCTCGCCGATCAGCCCGACGGCGTGCCCCACCGCGTCCAGACCGGAGGTGCAGCCCGTGGAGACCACGGAGGCCGGTCCCTGGGCCCCCACCGACCAGGCCACCTCGCGGGCGAAAGAGCTGGGCACGAAGTGGTCGAACAGGTGCGGCACGGCGTAGCGGTGGTCGACGAGCCAGCTCGCGCCGCCGTCGCTGACCACGTTGTACTCGGTGTCCAGACCGCTGGTGGCGCCGACCGCGCTGCCGACCGTGACACCCGTGCGGAACGGGTCCAGCCCCTCGAAGGCGAGGCCGCTGTCGGCGACCGCCTCGGCGGCGGCGGCCACGGCGAACTGCGCCGCCCGGTCCATGCGCCGGATCTGCTGGGGCGTCAGCCCCCGTGCCACCGGGTCGAAGTCGGCCTCGGCGGCGATC
This sequence comes from Streptomyces anatolicus, assembly GCF_019400875.1. NCBI lineage: Bacteria > Bacillati > Actinomycetota > Actinomycetes > Kitasatosporales > Streptomycetaceae > Streptomyces > Streptomyces anatolicus. The sequence continues at coordinate 2,894 of NZ_WMBF01000270.1, forward strand.
CGGGACCGGAAGGCGGCCGCGTCGAACAGCGAGATCGGCCGCGTCGCCGTACGCCCGTCGGTCAGCAGCGACCAGAACTCCTTGGTGCTGCCACCGCCCGGCGCGATCACGCCGATCCCGGTGATGACCACGCGCCGGCTCACCTCGTACGCCCCGTCCGCCGGTGCGCCGCCCCGGTGCCGGAGCGGGCATGCTCCCTGTTCACGACCGCATCACCTCTCTGTTCCGCTCGGTTGTGGCCATGACTTTTCCTCCGCCCTCTCGATGTGCGCTCGACTCGTGGCCGAGCCCGCCCGCCGCTCCTCGATCAGGTCGCGCAGCATCCCGGGAACCCACTTCTCGCGTACGAAGAAGTGGTCGCCCTTGACGGTGCGCAGCCCGAAGCCGCCGGGCGCGTAGCGGTCCCACTCGGCCATGCCGGGGACGGGTGCGATGGGGTCGTAGCGCCCGGCGAGCGCCACCAGCGGGGTGCGCAGCACCTTGTCGGTGCCGGACCGGCACAGCGCCTCGCCGAGCTTCAGGTCGTCGATGAGGGCGGGCAGGACGTGCCGCCGGTAGATGCCGTCGACGTCCGCGAGCGCCTCCGGCGGCACCGTGCCGTAGGAGACGAGCAGTTCGAGCAGTTCGCGCCGTGGCAGCCCCGCGCTGCGCAGCAGCGGGGAGCGCAGGTGCGGCGGCAGGACGGCGCCGACGACGAGCAGTTCGGGTGCCCGCGCCCCGGCCGCCTCCAGGGCGGCCGTGAAGGTGTGCGCGACGAGACCGCCCAGGCTGTGTCCGTAGAACAGGTACGGGCGGTCGAGGAGCGGGCCGAGCAGTGCCACGAGTTCGGCGACCAGCTCGTCCGGATCGGTGAGGCGCCGCTCGCGCACCCGGGGTCCGCGCCCGGGCAGCAGTACCGGTACGACCTCCGCGGTCTCCCCGAACGCGCCCTGCCAGCGGGCGAAGCTGGAGACGCCCGCGCCCGCGTGGTGGAAGCAGAGCAGCCGGGGCGCCGGTCTCCCGGACGCGATGCCCCCGGCGCTCACCCGGCCACCCGCGCTCATTCGTCCACCAGGGCGACCGCCCGGGTCCAGCCCGCCCCCGCGCCCTTGATCTTCACCGGGAAGCAGGCGACCCGGAACCCGTGCGATCCGGGCAGGTCGGCGAGCCGGTCGAGCCGTTCGACCTGGCAGTACTCGCGCCGCCGCCCGGCGAAGTGGGCGGGCCACAGCACGGAGTCGTCGCCGGTCTCCTTGTAGGCGGCGATCATGTGCCCGAAGGGCGCGTCCAGGCTCCAGGCGTCGGTGCCGATGACCCGTACCCCGAGGTCGAGAAGGAGGTCGGTGGCGGGCCCGTCGAGCCCCGCGAAGTCGGTGAAGTACCGGGGCGTGCCCACGTGCCGGGAGGCGCCGGTGTGCAGCAGCACGATGTCGAGCGGCGCGGGCGTGTACCCGATCCGCTCGATCTCCTTCTCGATCCGCTCGGCGCCGATGACGCCGACCCCCACATCGGTGACGTCGAGGACCACGCCGGGCCGCAGGAACCAGTCGAGCGGCATCTCGTCGATGTCCCTCGGCCGCCCGTACGCGCCGACGGAGCCGTAGTGCGAGGGCGCGTCCACGTGCGTACCCGTGTGGCTGGTCAGCGTGAGGGTGTCGAGGGAGAGCAGTTCGCCCCCGGGCAGATCGGCCGGGTCGAAGTCCACGTCGAAGTGGGCCTTCATCTCCTCGGCCATGTGGCGGGCGCCCTCGGCGGGCGTCATGATCCGGTGGACGACCGGGTCCGGCTCCCAACCGGACGCGTCCACCGGGGACGACAGGTCGATGACTCGCAAGGTGAACCCCCTGGCAGTAGTGGTAGGGGGCACTGTGTGGCGCGCGGCTAGAGCAGAGATGGAGCGCGCCCCGCCCGCGCCCCCATGCCGCGTACGGGTGCGGCCATGCCGCGTACAGGTCCGGCTAGGCCGCGTACATGTCCAGCGCGGCGCCCCGCCGGGTCCCGGCGTCGAGCGCGGGGTCGCCGCCGAGGATCGCCTGCTGCAACCGGCGCAGTCTCGGCGAGGGATCGAGCCCCAGCTCGGCCGCGAGGCCCTTGCGCAGGTGCTGGTAGGTCTCCAGCGCCTGCCACTGGCGGCCCGCCCGGTAGAGGGCGACCATGCACTGCGCGTGCAGCGCCTCGTGCAGCGGATGCCGGGCGACGAGCGTGGTCAGCTCGGAGATCAGCTCGGCGTGCCGCCCCAGGCGCAGGTCGGCGTCGATCCGCCGCTCCAGGATGCCGAGCCGGCTCTCCTCCAGGCGGACCAGCTCTATCTCCAGGAGCGGTCCGGTGCGTACGTCCACGAAGGCGGGCCCGCGCCACACCCGCAGCGCCTCCCGGTAGAGCCGGGCCGCCTCCTCGTCCGCGCCGCGGTCGGCGGCGGCACGGCCCTGGCCCGCCAGTCGCTCGTACGCGTGGACGTCGACGGCGTCCTGCGGCACCCGCAGCAGATAGCCGCCGTGCCGGGTGGCGAGGACGTCCTTGGCGGCGTGCGGCGCGCAGGGGCCGAGCGCCGCGGTGATCAGGCGGCGCAGCTGGAGGATGTAGGTCTGGAGCGTGGTGAGCGCGCTGCGCGGCATCGCCTCGCCCCAGATCTCCTCCATCAGGGTGGGGACCGGGATCATCTGGCCCGCGTTGACGGAAAGGAGAGCAAGGATCTGCCGCGGCTTGCTCGCGCTCGGAATGACCGACACACCGCGCGCGCCCCCTTCGAGCGGGCCGAGCACCTTGATTTCCATGGGTTCCTCCGGAGTCGGATCAGCCGGACGGCACGTGATTCCCAAAAGCGCTCTCCAGCGCCGCGCCATCGTTGCTCGAAGATCCCACCGCGGCCGCTCCAGCGACCAGTGCCAGGCTCCTGACCTCGGCGTGCGTGTGTACCGGCGGATCGTGTGAATCTTTCACACCCGTCCCGTGACGTCGGCACTGTGCCGGAGCCGGCCCCCGTAGCAGACTCCTTGCCGCCGACGCCGTCGGCAGCCAGTTCCCCGGCCAAGCAAGGATGTTGGGCATGATCGCGAATTCCCCTCTCGCTCTCGTCGGCAGCGGACACGACGAGTTGGTCATCGAGGAGTTCGGTCCGGGCGCGGACGCCGCGTACCAGCCGAGCCGCTGCGGCATCTGCTTCGCCACCGCGCAGACCCTGTCGCTCGGCGCCGCCACCGCGCAGAGCACGGCCGCCCCCGGCGGGTACGCGGCCTGATGACGGTGGTCCGGGAAGACGAGGCCCGTCCGGTGCGCGGGGACGAGCGGGGCCCGGGGGCCGTGGCCGCCGGGCAACCGGTCGGCTTCAAGCCGCACCTGCGGGTCGAACACATCCCGGGCGAGGCCGTCTACGTGTTCTCCGAGCGGCGGGCGACGGCGCTGCACGGCGCCCCGGTGGCCCGCATCGCCCCGCTCCTCGACGGCACCCGCACGCTGCGGGAGGTCGTCCGGGAAGCCCCCGGGGGCGCGCCCGGCGCCCCGGGCCCGGCCGCGGAGCAGACCGCCCGGATCGTCTCCCGGCTCATCGACGCGGGCCTGGTGGGCCGGCGCCCCCTGACGGCGCCCGGCGCGCGGGCCGCCGCCGCGCAGGCCTACTGGGAAGCGGTGGGCCTGGACGGTCCGGCGGCCGAGGAGGCCCTGGCCGCCGCCACCGTGGGCACCCTCGCCGTCGGCTCCGGGGACACGGCCGAACTGCGCGGCGCCCTGCGGGCCGCGGGCCTGCGCCCCGCCGAGGACGGCCAGGACGGCGCCGCCGAGCTGACCGTGGTGCTCTGCGACGACTACCTGACCCCCGCCCTCGCCGCCGTCGACGCGGAACACCGGGCCGCCGGGCGCCGCTGGCTGCCCGTCAAGAGCACTGGTGCCGAGCAGTGGATCGGCCCGTTCTTCGGCGACCCCGAAGGCCCCTGCTGGTCGTGTCTCGCCGACCGGCTGTGGCGTACGCGGCCGGTCGAGGCACATGTCCGGCGCGCCCTCGGCAGCCCGGGTCCTGTGCCGCGCCCCGCGTGCGCGCTGCCCGCCGCCCGGCTCGCCGCGCTCCAGCTGGCCGCCCTGGAGGCCGCCAAGTGGCTCGCGGGCCACCGCCACCCGGGCCAGGGCCAGTTGTGGACCCTCGGCGGCCTCGGCGAAGGCACCGCGGGACACCCCGTCGTACGGCGGCCGCAGTGCCCCGACTGCGGTACGCCCGAGCTGATCGGCGAGCAGGTGCGGGCGCCGCTCACCCTCGTATCGAGGCCCAAGACGGACGTGTCGGGCGGCGGTCACCGCACGCTCACCCCGCAGCAGTTCCTCGACCGCCACGGCCACCACCTGGACCCGGTCACCGGCCTGGTGAGCGAGGTCCGCAGGGACCGGCACGGGCCCGCCTTCCTCAACTCCTTCCACGCGGGCCTGAATCCGTCCGCCACGCCGTACGGAACCCCGGGCGCGCCGGGCCTCGCGACCGTCCGGGCCGGGCTGCGCGCCGCCTGCGGGGGCAAGGGCACCACCGAACTCCAGGCCCGCGTCAGCGCACTCGCCGAAGCCCTGGAGCGCCACTCCGGCTTCCTCCAGGGCGGCGAGGCCCAACGGCGCGGCAGCTACCGCGAGTTCGCCGACGAGGCCGTGCACCCCGACGCCGTGCAGCTCTACGACCCCCGGCAGTTCACGGACCGCGCGCGGTGGAACGCGGCACACGGCCCGCTGCACCAGGTGTGCGACCCCTTCGACGAGGACGCGGCCATCGACTGGACGCCCGTCTGGTCGCTGACCGAGCACCGCCACAAGCTGCTGCCGACCGCGCTGCTTTACTACAACGCGCCCCAGGAACCCGGCCGCCGCTACTGCCTCGCCGGATCCAACGGCTCGGCGGCGGGCGGCAGCCTGGAGGACGCCGTGCTGCAAGGCGTGTTCGAGCTGGTGGAACGCGACGCCGTCGCCCTGTGGTGGTACAACCGCACCCGCCACCCCGGCGTCGACCTGAGCGCCCTCGGCGACGACTGGACACGCCAACTCATCCACGTACACAGGGACTTGAACCGCGAGGTGTGGGCGCTCGACCTCACCACCGACCTCGGCATCCCCGTCATGGCGGCGCTGTCCCGGCGCACCGACAAGCCGGCCGAGGACATCATGCTGGGCTTCGGCGCCCACTTCGACCCGCGGATCGCGCTGCGCCGCGCCCTCACCGAACTCAACCAGATGCTCCCGCACGTCGTCGGTGCCCGCCCCGACGGCACGGGCTACGCCACCACCGACCCGGAAGTCCTCGACTGGTCGCGCACCGCCACCGCCGCGGACCTGCCCTACCTGCGGCCCGATCCGGCCCAGCCGGTGACGGACGCGGACACGCACGCGTACGAGCCCCGCACGGACCTGCTCGATGACGTCATGGCCGCCCGGGAAGTGCTGCGCGGCAAGGGACTTGAACTCCTCGTCCGCGACCAGACCCGGCCCGACGTGGGGCTGCCCGTCGTCAAGGTGGTCGTGCCCGGCCTGCGCCCGCACTGGAGCCGCTTCGGACCGGGCAGGCTGTACGACGTGCCGGTCCGGCTCGGCCGCCTCGCCGAACCGACCCGCTACGAGGACCTCAACCCGCGCCCGCTCTTCCTCTGACCC
>NZ_WMBF01000271.1:0-8445 GCF_019400875.1 Streptomyces anatolicus
GGGGCGGGGCGCGGACTGACCCGAATGGCGAGATGGGGGGCGAGCGGATCCCTGGCGCGCGCCGGGCGGCGGATTACCCGGCAGGGAGTTGGGCACAACGCTTGCAGACTCGCCGTGCGGGAGCCGCGGGGCGGCGCACCGGGCGGCGTGCCCCGTTGCCGCGGGCCTGGAGTCGATTTATCGTCCCAGCACGACTCGCGAGCAAGATCACAATATGTGAAGGGGCCGCGGCCATGGTGGCGAAGAAGACCGCCGTACAGCAGTCGGCGTCCGGCAGATCCACCGGCGCGGGGGCGGCGTCCGACGCCGGGGGAAAGACGACGGGGAAGAAGGCTCCAGAGAAGAAGGCCGCAGAGAAGAAGGCCGCAGGGAAGAAGAGCGCGGTGAAGGAGACGGTCGCGAAGAAGGCCGCCGTCAAGAAGGCCGCGGTGAAGAAGGCGGTGGCCAAGAAGGTCGCCGCCAAGAAGGCGGTGGCCAAGAAGGCCGTTATGGGGGAGCCGGCGAAGGCCCCGGCGAAGAAGGCTCCGGCGAAGAAAGCCCCGGCCAAGAAGGCGGTGGCCAAGAAGACCGCGTCCAAGGAGGGGGCCGCTCACGGGGCGGAGCCGGTGTCCCAGGCGGGCTCTGAGAGCGCTGCCAAGAAGAGTGCCGCAAAGAAGGCTCCTGCCAAGAAGGCCCCCGCAAAGAAGAGCGCCGCCAAGAAGACCCCCGCTAAGAAGACCCCTGCGAAGCGCACGACCGAGCACGGCACCCAGGACACCCCCGACACGCAAGGCGCACACGGCACGGACAACCAGACGGTCGCGACCGCGGCCGAAGATGCGGCTGAGGCCGCGGAGACGACGGGAGCCACGACAGTGGTTGCGAAGAAGACTCCGGGCACGGCGACCGCGGCGGCGAAGTCGACGGCCGTGCCCAAGGCGCGTGCCGCCGCGGCGGAGCCCGGTGAGCTGGCGGTCCGGCCGGGCGAGGACCCCTGGACTCCGGAAGAGGTCCAGGAGGCCCGCGCGGAGCTGCAGAGCGAGGCGCTGCGCCTCGGCAGTGAGATCACGTCCTCCGAGGAGGCCCTGGCGGGGCTGATGCGGGACTCCGGCGACGGGGCGGGCGACGACGACGCGGACACCGGTACGAAGAACATCACGCGCGAGCACGAGATGGCGCTTGCCGCCAACGCGCGCGAGATGCTGGTGCAGACCGAGCGCGCCCTGGAGCGCCTCGACGCGGGGACGTACGGCCTCTGCGAGAACTGCGGCAATCCGATCGGCAAGGCGCGGATGCAGGCCTTCCCGCGCGCGACCCTGTGCGTCGAGTGCAAGCAGAAGCAGGAACGGCGCTCCTGAGCACGGCCTGGACACCCGGGCCCGTACGTGTGTGCCGTACCCTCGTCCCCAGTCAGGTACCTAGGTTGAGGGACTCACGTGGCAGAGGCGGAGCGCATCATCGGTACGCCGGACATCCCTGAGACGGCCGGGGACGAGCCGGAGCGGTCCGGCGAGGTCGTCGGCGAGGGCGAGCAGAAGCCCAAGGGCAAGCGCAAGATCGCCGTGCTCTTCGCCGTGGCCGCCGTCGCGTACGCCTTCGACCTGGTCAGCAAGATGATCGTGGTCGCGAAGCTGGAGCACCACGACGCGATCGAGATCTTCGGCGACTGGCTCCGCTTCAACGCGATCCGCAACGCGGGCGCCGCCTTCGGTTTCGGCGAGGCCTTCACGATCATCTTCACGTGCATCGCGGCCGCCGTCATCGTGGTCATCGCCCGCCTCGCCCGCAAGCTCTACAGCCTGCCGTGGGCGATCGCGCTCGGCCTGCTCCTGGGCGGCGCGCTCGGCAACCTCACCGACCGGATCTTCCGCGCGCCGGGCGTCTTCGAGGGCGCGGTGGTCGACTTCATCGCCCCCAAGGGCTTCGCGGTCTTCAACCTCGCCGACTCGGCGATCGTCTGCGGCGGCATCCTGATCGTGCTGCTCTCCTTCCGTGGGCTCGACCCGGACGGCACCGTCCACGAGGACTGAGCCCGGGCCGGTGCGGCAGGGCTGTGGTGCGGGAGTGTCAGTGCGCTCCTGCATACTCAATGGGTGAGTACGATTCCCGAGATCCGCACCCTGCCCGTGCCGGACGGCCTGGAGGGCGAGCGCGTAGACGCCGCCATCTCGCGCATGTTCGGTTTCTCCCGCACCAAGGCCGCCGAGCTCGCCGCGGCGGGGAAGGTCTCGGTCGACGGCTCGGTGGTCGGCAAGTCCGAGCGGGTGCACGGCGGCGCCTGGCTGGAAGTGGAGATGCCGCAGGCGCCCGCTCCGGTGCAGATCGTGGCCGAGCCCGTCGAGGGCATGGAGATCGTGCATGACGACGACGACATCGTCGTGATCGTCAAGCCGGTCGGCGTGGCCGCGCACCCGAGCCCGGGCTGGTCGGGGACGACCGTGATCGGCGGCCTCGCCGCGGCGGGGTACCGCGTCTCGACCTCCGGTGCCGCCGAGCGCCAGGGCATCGTGCACCGCCTGGACGTGGGCACCTCCGGCCTGATGGTGGTCGCCAAGTCCGAGCGTGCGTACACCTCGCTGAAGCGCCAGTTCAAGGAGCGCACGGTCGACAAGCGCTACAACGCGCTGGTGCAGGGCCACCCCGACCCGATGAGCGGCACGATCGACGCCCCCATCGGCCGCCACCCGAACCACGACTACAAGTGGGCGGTCACGGCCGAGGGCAAGCCCTCCGTCACGCACTACGACCTCATCGAGGCCTTCCGGGCCGCCTCCCTGCTCGACATCAAGCTGGAGACGGGCCGCACCCACCAGATCCGCGTGCACATGGCGGCGCACCGGCACCCCTGCGTGGGCGACCTGACGTACGGCGCGGACCCGACGCTCGCCAAGCGGCTCGGTCTCACGCGCCAGTGGCTGCACGCGGTCCGGCTCGGCTTCGAGCACCCGGGCGACGGGCAGTGGGTGGAGTACGAGAGCGGTTATCCCGAGGACCTCCAGAAGGCGCTCGACCGGGTGCGGGCGGAGAGCTCGTGACCGATGTCACGGTCCGGGAGGCGCGGGACGAGGACGACCGCCAGGCCTGCTTCGCCGTCCGCAGGGACGTCTTCGTGGCCGAGCAGCAGGTGCCCGAGGAGGTCGAGTACGACGCGTACGACGCCGTGGCGGTGCACGTCCTTGCCGTGCGCGAGGACGGCGTTCCGCTGGGCGCGGGCCGGCTGCTGACCGGCGCCGCCGCGGCCGCCAAGAACGGCGGGGACACCGGCGTGGGCGCTCTCGGCCGGCTCGCGGTGACGGCGTCCGCCCGCGGCCTCGGCGTCGGGGCCGCCCTGGTCCGTGCCATAGAGGACGCGGCACGCGCGCGTGGCCTCACCGCCGTCGACCTGCACGCGCAGACGCACGCCCTGGGGTTCTACGAGCGCCTGGGGTACGAGGCGTACGGCCCGGAGTTTCCGGACGCCGGGATTCCGCATCAGGCGATGCGCAAGGCGCTGCACTGACGCGTCGGGGGCCACCGCGTGGCAGGGTTGAGTCTTGATCGTTGAAGTCTCGACCGCCCGGAGGGCGCACCGTGGATCAACTGGCGCTGCTGCTCGTCTTGTTGCTGGGAGCCGTGGTCACGGTGCCGTTGGGGGACCGTCTTGGGCTGCCCGCGCCCGTCCTGATGACGCTCGCGGGGATCGGCATGGCCCTGCTGCCGTTCGTGCCCAATGTCGAGATCCCGCCGGACTACATCCTTCCGCTGGTGCTGCCCCCGCTGCTCTACGCGTCCGTGCAGCGCACCTCGTGGCGGCAGTTCGCGGCCAACCGGCGCCCCATCTTCCTGCTCGCCGTGGCACTGGTGTTCGTGACGACGGCGGCGGTGGCCGCGATGGCCAACGCCGTCGTCCCCGGGCTGCCGCTCGCCGCGGCCGTCGCGCTCGGCGCGCTCGTCGCGCCGCCCGACCCCGTCGCCGCGACCGCCGTCGCGGGCTCGCTCGGGCTGCCCCGCAGGCTCGTGTCGATCCTGGAGGGCGAGGGGCTCTTCAACGACGTCACGGCGATCGTGCTCTACCACGTGGCGATCGCCGCCGCGGTGAGCGGAACGTTCTCCTGGCCGTCCGCCGCGGGCCGGCTCGTGCTCTCCGCCGTGGTGGCCGTACTCGTCGGGCTCGCGCTCGGCTGGCTGACGAACAAGCTCATGGGGCTGCTCGGCGACGCCATCCTGCAGACCGGCCTCACCCTGCTCGTCCCCTTCGTCAGCTATGTGCTGGCCGAGGAGCTGCTCGGCTCCGGCGTGCTCGCCGTCCTCACCACCGCGCTCTACCTCGCGGAGAACGCGGTCGACGCCGACGACGTACTGGGGCGGATCACCGGGCAGACCTTCTGGCAGATCGTCGACACCCTGGTGACCGGCGCCGCGTTCGGACTCATCGGCCTCGAACTGCACAACGTCTTCGGCATCGCGAGCGGCCGCGAGTGGGAGATGTTCGGCTGGGGCGCGGCGGTCGTCGGCGTCGTCGTCGGCGGCCGGCTGCTGTGGCTGCTGCCCGCGACCTGGCTCGCCAAGCGGCTGCACAAGCGCCGGGACTACGACGAGGAGATCCCGACGACCTGGCGCGAGACCGTCGTCATGTGGTGGGCCGGGATGCGGGGCGTGGCGTCCGTGGCGCTCGCGCTCGCCATCCCGCTCAAGACGGACGACGGATCTCCGTTCCCGGCCCGTGACGAGATCATCTTCATCGCGTTCTGCGTGATCATGGCGACGCTCGTCGTCCAGGGGCTCACGCTGCCCTGGCTGGTGCGCAAGCTCGGGGTGCGCGCCGACACCGACGCGGAGCGCGAGCTTGAGCGGGCGCTCGCGGTCCGCGCCGCCAAGGCCGCCAAGCGGCGCCTCAGGGAGATCGAGGAGGTCGAGGAGCTTCCTGAGGACGTCTCCGAGCGGCTGCTGCGCGGCGCCTTCGACATCGGGGCCAGGATCAGCCCGGACGTGGTCGACGACGAGCGGCGCGAGCGGTACGCCAAGCGCGTGGACCGGCTGAAGGCCGTCCAGCGCATCCAGCGCGAGATGATGTCGGCCGCGCGCCACGAGGTCCTGGCGGCGCGCAGCGAGCCCGGCGCCGACCCGGAGGTCGTCGACCGGGTGCTGCACCACCTCGACGTACGCAGCCTGCGCTGAGGCGCGCGGCCGGAGGCAGGCCTGAGTTCAGCCTCGGCCGGTCCGCGGTGCCTTCGGCGCGAGGTGCAAGGGGCGGTGGCCGTTCGGCGCGGGTTCCGCCGAGGCCGTGGTGACCTTCGGCAGCGCGTACGGATGCTTCTCGGTCAGCCACTGCACCATCTGCTCGCGCACCGTGACCCGGACGGTCCAGATGTCGTCGGCGTCCTTCGCGGTGACCAGGGCGCGGACCTGCAACGTGCTCGGCGTCGTGTCCGTGACCGCGAGGCCCCAGTCCCTGCCGTCCCACGCCGCGCAGTCGCGCAGGATGTCGCGGAGCTTGTCGCGCATCTGGTGGACCGGCGCCGAGTGGTCCAGGTGGAAGAAGACCGTGCCGGTCATCTGCGCGCCGCCGCGGGACCAGTTCTCGAACGGCTTGGACGTGAAGTACGACACGGGCATCGTGATCCGGCGCTCGTCCCAGGTGCGTACCGCGAGGAACGTGAGGGTGATCTCCTCGACCGTGCCCCACTCGCCGTCCACCACGACGGTGTCGCCTATCCGCACCATGTCGCCGAAGGCGATCTGCAGGCCCGCGAAGAGGTTGCCGAGGGTGGACTGGGCCGCGACACCGGCGACGATGCCGAGGATGCCGGCCGAGGCCAGCAGCGAGGTGCCCGCCGCCTGCATGGCGGGGAAGGTCAGCAGCATCGCGGAGACCGCCACGACACCGACGATCGCGGAGACCACCCGCTGGATGAGCGTCACCTGCGTACGGACCCTGCGGACGCGGGCCGGATCGCGGTGGACCGTGGCGTAACGGGCGTAGGACGACTCCACTATCGCCGTGGCGATCCGCACCACCAGCCAGGCCGCGGAGCCGATCAGGACGAGCGACAGGATCCGCCCGATGGCCGCCGAGTGGTCCTTGGCGAGCTGGGCCTGTCCGTAGGAAGCTCTCAGCAGGGCGGTGCACAGCACCAGGTGGAAGGGGACTCGGCAGCGGCGCAGCAGACCCCACAGCGGGGTCTCATGATGCCGCTCGTCGGCCCGGCGCAGAGCGAAGTCGACCAGCCAGCCGACCACCACTGTGAGCACGACCGAGCCGCCGATGACGATCAACGGACGCAGTACGTTCTCCATGCCTCCGAGGGTAGGGGTACCGCCTCCGGGCCTCGCAGGGGAGGGGTACCGGCCCGCTGCCGTCGGGGGAGAAGGTCCCAGGTGGATGGCACGATGGCTCCATGAACATCATGCTTTTCCACTCGACGTACGGCCTGCGACCCGCGGTGCGCGCGGCGGCGGACCGGCTGCGTGCCGCGGGGCACGAGGTGTGGACGCCCGACCTGTTCGACGGGCGTACGTTCGACGACGTCGAGGCCGGAATGGCCCACCAGGACGAGATCGGCAAGGACGAGCTGCTGAAGCGGGCGATCCTCGCCGCCGCCCCCTACTCGGAGCGTGGCCTCGTCTACGCGGGCTTCTCCTTGGGCGCCGCGACCGCGCAGACCCTCGCGCTCGGCGACGAGAAGGCGCGCGGCCTGCTGCTCCTGCACGGCACGTCCGACATCGCGGAGAACGTGTCCGTGGACGGGCTGCCCGTGCAGCTGCACGTGGCGGAGCCCGACCCCTTCGAGACGGACGACTGGCTGAGCGCCTGGTACCTGCGGATGGGGCGGGCCGGCGCCGACGTGGAGATCTACCGCTACCCCGGCGCCGGGCACCTCTACACCGACCCGGACCTCGACGACCACGACGCCGAGGCGGCGGAGACGACGTGGCGCACGGCGCTCGGCTTCCTGGAAACGCTCTGACTGGACCTGCTCCGACGGGTCAGCGCACGGGAGCGTCCGCCCGTTCGACCTTCTGCGAGCCGCTGAGCGTGCGGTAGGAGCGGAGCCAGGACGAGGTCGCTCCGGGGCTCTTCGGGTCCGAGAGGGCGTAGTAGTCCATCTGGGAGCGCTCGGCGGTGACGTCGAGGACGCCGTAGCCGTGGGAGTCCATGTCCAGCCACTTCACGTGGCGGTTGGCCGCCCTGAGGGTGGCCGCGGCCGCCAGGGAGACGGTGTGCGGGGCCACTCCGAGCATGTCGTCGATGTTGTCGGAGGTGACCGAGGTGACCACGAACTCCGTGGCGACCGAGGACGAGAGCGGATACGTGGCCGCCCTGGCCGGCACGTCGTTCGCCCACGCCATGTGGATGTCGCCGGTCAGGAAGACGGTGTCGCGGATGGCGTTGTCCCGCAGGTGGGAGATGAGTTCCTTGCGGTCGTCCGTGTAGCCGTCCCACTGGTCGACGTTGATGGCAAGGCCCTCCTTGGGCAGGCCCAGCAACTCCGCGAGGGGCTTGAGGAGATGGGCCGGCAGGGCACCGAAGGCGACCGGCGAGATCATCACCGAGGTGCCGACCAGCTTCCAGGCGGCGTCCGACGACGCGAGCCCCGCCTTCAGCCAGTCGAGCTGCGCGCGGCCGGTGAGGGTGCGCTCCGGGTCGTCGACCGCGCCGCTGCCGGTGCCCGCCTGCTGGGAGCGGAAGGAGCGCAGGTCGAGCAGGTGCAGGTCGGCCAGCTTGCCGTAGCGGACGCGGCGGTAGACGGTGCCCTCGGTGGAGGGGCGTACCGGCATCCACTCGAAGTACGCCTGCTTGGCCGCCGCCATGCGTGCCGCCCAGGTGCCCTCGCTCTCGGGGGTGTGGTTCACCGCGCCGCCCGACCAGGCGTTGTCGGCGAACTCGTGGTCGTCCCAGATCGCGATGACCGGGTGCGTGGCGTGCATCGCCTGCGCGTCCCTGTCGGTCTTGTGGACGCCGTGCCGGGTGCGGTAGTCGGCGAGCGTGATGATCTCGTGCCGGGGTTCGTGCGGGCGTACGACGTGCTTGGCGGCGGGGTATTCGCCGCTCGGGTACTCGTAGAGGTAGTCCCCGAGGTGCAGGACCGCGTCCAGTTCGGTGCGGGCCGCGAGGTGGCGGTAGGCCGAGAAGTAGCCCGCCTCCCAGTTGGCGCAGGACACCACGCCGAACCGGACGCCGTGCGCGGAGGCGTCGTGCGCGGGGGTGGTGCGGGTGCGGCCCACGGGGGAGTGGACCGGGGAGGCGTCCCCTACGGAGAAGCGGAAGTAATAGGTGGTCGCCGGGCGCAAGCCTCTTACATCGGCCTTGACCGTGTGGTCGGACGCGGCCCGCGCGGTGGTGCTGCCGCGGCTGACGATGCGGGAGAAGCCCTGGTCCTCGGCTATCTCCCAGCGCACCTCGGTGTCGGGCCCGTTGCCCGACCCGGGTATGGCGTCCGGCGTGGGCGTCACCCGGGTCCAGAGCAGGACGCCGTCGGGCAGCGG
>NZ_WMBF01000272.1:0-8437 GCF_019400875.1 Streptomyces anatolicus
CCGAAGCCACGCCCCGGACCGACCCCCACCAGCACCCGACAGAAGGGCACCCGTCATGACCTCCCCCACCTGGACCCCGGACCGCCCCTGGCGCGGCATCATGGTCGCCACCGCGCTGCCCCTCCGCGAGGACCTCTCCGTCGACTACGACGCCTACGCCGAGCACGTCCGCCACCTCATCGCCAACGGCTGCGACGGCGTGGTCCCCAACGGCTCCCTCGGCGAGTACCAGACCCTCACCGATGACGAACGCGCCCGCGTCGTACGCACCGCCGTGGAAGCGGCGGGCGACGGGGCCCGCGTGATGCCCGGCGTCTCCGCCTACGGCAGCGCCGAGTCCCGCCGCTGGGCCGAGCAGGCGGCGGAGGCGGGCTGCGGCTCGGTGCTGCTCCTGCCGCCGAACGCCTACCGCGCCGACGAGCGGGCCGTCCGCGCCCACTACGCCGAGGTCGCCAAGGCGTGGGTGCCCGTGGTCGCGTACAACAACCCCCTCGACACGAGGGTCGACCTGACGCCCGAGCTGCTCAACCGGATCCACTCGGACGGCTCGATCGTGGCGGTCAAGGAGTTCAGCGGTGATGTGCGCAGGGCGTACGAGATAGCCGAACTCGCGCCGGAACTCGACCTGTTGATCGGCGCGGACGACGTCCTGCTCGAACTGGCGCTTGCGGGCGCGGTCGGCTGGATCGCCGGCTACCCGAACGCCTTCCCCGCCACCTGCGCGGAGCTGTACCACGCCGCCTGCGCCCGGGACCTGGACACGGCGCTCCCCCTCTACAAGTCGCTGCACCCGCTCCTGCGCCAGGACTCCAAGACGGAGTTCGTGCAGTCGATCAAGCTCTCGATGGACCTCGTGGGCCGCGTTGGAGGCCCGACCCGCCCGCCGCGCGCCGCGCTGACCGGAGCCACGGAGGCAGTGGTGCGGGCGGCCACCGAGAAGGCATTGGCAGCCGGCCACCACTGACCCCACTCGCCCCGCCTGCTCCCGCCCGTCCCGAGAGGATCCCCATGCGTACCCGGCACGTCTTCCACGCCGTCGACTCGCACACCGAGGGCATGCCCACGCGCGTGATCACCGGTGGCGTAGGGGTGATCCCCGGCGCCACCATGGCCGAGCGCAGACTCCACTTCATCGAACACCTGGACCACCTGCGCACCCTTCTGATGTACGAGCCGCGCGGCCACTCCGCGATGAGCGGTGCGATACTCCAGCCCCCGACCCGCCCGGACGCCGACTACGGGGTCCTCTACATCGAGGTGTCCGGGCTGCTGCCGATGTGCGGCCACGGCACCATCGGGGTGGCGACCGTGCTGGTGGAGACCGGAATGGTGGAGGTCACCGAGCCGGTCACGACGGTCCGCCTGGACACACCGGCGGGCCTGGTCTCCGTCGACGTACAGGTGAGCGACGGCGCGGCGGTGTCGGTCACGCTCACCAACATCCCCGCGTTCTGCGTCGCCCTCGACCGCGAGATCGAGGTGCCGGGCCACGGCACGGTCACGTATGACCTGGCCTTCGGCGGGAACTTCTACGCCTTCGTACAGCTCGACGCGTTGGGGCTGCCGTTCGACCGCGCCCGCAAGGACGAGCTGCTCGCGGCGGGCCTCGCCCTCATGGACGCGATCAACTTTTCGCCGGACCGCCCCACGCACCCCGAGCAACCGGACATCGCCGGGGTGAAGCACGTCTACCTGGCCGCGCCGGGCTCGGACGCGCACCGCTCCCGGCACGCGATGGCGATCCACCCGGGCTGGTTCGACCGCTCCCCGTGCGGGACGGGCACCTCCGCGCGGATGGCGCAGCTGCACGCACGCGGTGAACTCCCGCTGGACCGCGACTTCGTCAACGAGTCGTTCATCGGTACGAAGTTCACCGGACGGCTGATCGCGCGGACGGAGGTGGCGGGCCTGCCGGCGGTCGTCCCGCGGATCACCGGGCGGGCCTGGATCACTGGTACGGCACAGTACTTCCTGGACCCCGACGACCCGTTCCCCGCGGGCTTCACCCTCTGACTTCTCTCGGCTCCCCGCCCGCCCAACTGGCAACGTGACATTGTACTTTGGTTCTCCGCGCGAGCGCGGGGCCCGCCGGAGGGGAGCACCATGGGGCATCTGAAGCAGAAGAACCTCATCACCACCAGGGAGCGGCTGCGCGACCAGGTCGCCCATGCGTTGCGGGCCGCCCTGATCTCCGGCGAGCTGCGCCCCGGCGAGATCTACTCCGCGCCCGGCCTCGCCGAGGACTTCGGCATCTCCGCGACGCCCGTGCGGGAGGCGATGCTGGATCTGGCCCGCGAGGGCCTGGTCGAGCCGGTGCGCAACAAGGGCTTCCGCGTCACGGAGGTCAATGAGCGTGACCTCGACCAGTACACAGAGATCCGCGCGCTGATCGAGATCCCCATGATCGGCCGCATCACCCGCACCGCGGCCCGCGAGGAGCTTGAGGTGCTGCGCCCGGGCGCCGAGGAGATCGTGCGCGCCGCCCGCGACCACGACCTCATCGCCTATCTGGAGGCCGACCGCCGCTTCCACCTCTCCCTGCTCGCCCTGTCGGGCAACAACCGCCTGGTGGAGACGGTCGGCGACCTCCGCAAACGCTCTCGCCTCTACGGCCTCACGGCCCTGGCCGAACGCGACCAGCTGACCCCCTCGGCCGAGGAGCACATCGAACTGCTCGACCTGATGCTGTCGGGCGACGCGACGGCGGCGGAAGAGTGCATGGCGCGTCACTTGGGACACGTACGTTCTCTGTGGGCGACCTCCTGACACCGCCCCACCCATACGGTGGACATCTCACCGATACGTCTTCGACGGGCTCGCCTTCCACGTCCGGTCGAGGGAGTCGTCCCAAGTGCCGTCCCGGTCGAAGCTGGCGGCTCGGCAGCCGCGGGACATGGGCGCCGCAGCGCTATGACGCCAGGAAGCGTCCCCGATCCGGGCGATGGCGTGGCCGCAGTGCCGGCAGACCGTCTGCCCCATCAACTCATCGGCCAGCCGATCGAATTGCGCGGTGCGGTCCGCCACCTCCTCTTTGATGCCCCGCAGCACCTCCTCGGCACTGGAAACCCCCGCTGAGCCTATGAGGTCGCGCACGAGCGCCGCCGCTTCGACGGCGATGTCGGCCCGCCGTGCGGCCTCGACCAGGCGCCGCGCATCCCCACTGTCGGGCGACTTGCGCACCGTCCGTTCCGCAAGTTCAACCGACGGACGGCTCGCCACCACCGTCCGGTCAACGTCGGCCTCGCGCTCCGCGGCGCCGTCTCTCAGGCGCCTGCGCGCCACTTCGAAGGCCCACGCCTCGGTGGACGCCTTCTTGGCGACGTTGAAGTGAGTACTGGTCGCCGCGTCCATCACCGTGTGGAACTCCACCATCAGCGACCCCCAGTGGTCACCGCCGGCGAAATCCTCGGGAGACCAGCCGTAGTGACGCACGAGTTCGTCACGGACACGATCGAAGTGGTGGAGGCTCTTCCGCACCGGCCCGGACGTCTCGATGCGCACGCCGACGCGTTCGGCCCGCGCCAGCGTCTCCGGAGCCACGCCCGCCCACTTCATGTGGCCATCGCGTTCACAGGCGTAGTCGACCCAGGACCAGAACGCCTCCGCGTCCGCGACATCGGGCGCCTCACGGTGATGGCGGCGGCAGAGGAGGGCGAAGTTGCGCACGTCGTTGGAACCGCCGAGCGACTCCGGGACCACATGGGCTCTTTCCACCGGCGCCTGCCAGCAGATCAGACAGATGGGCTCATCGAGGCCCAGGTAGTCGGCGATGGCGCGGACGGGGGGTCTGGACCGACGCCGGTCGGGATGGCTGTCCCGGTTGCGTAAAGGCAGCTCGCGGTGGTCGTAGGCGTGTTCACGGTGGGGATCTCGGAGGTTCAGGACATCAGGGATGTCCTCCCGTTGCGGCTGTGGGTTCTTCGCCTCGTAGAGCGGTGTGTGGATCTCCGTGAGGTACGGGCCGAGGTATCCCAGCAGGAACTCGTGGATGATCTCCCGGGCGTCCGCGTCGTAGTCGCCCGCGGCGTCGCGGTGTCCTTGGACGTCGAGGTAGAGGAGGCGCGGGACACCAGGGCTCTTCACCGCGGCCATCTTGAGGATCGCGAAGAGACGGGTGGCGCACTTGGCGAAGTCCTCTTCGACCCGCATGTCGTGATACAGCGCGATGCCCTTCGACTCCGCGTCGGCACTCGGCATCACGGGCTTCTGTGAGTTGTCGTCCATATACGCACGGTAGACATCGCCACTGACAACGCCCGCCGCGCTCCTACCGGGAAAACAGAAAGACCCCAGATGAACTGGGGTCTTTACTGTTTGCTGGTGTCCGAGGGGGGACTTGAACCCCCACGCCCGTTAAAGGGCACTAGCACCTCAAGCTAGCGCGTCTGCCATTCCGCCACCCGGACTAGGTGCCTGCCGCCCTGCGGGGTGTTCCCCGCGGCGACATGGACAACAATACCAAGGTTTCGGAGTGCCTTTCACCTGCGTATCCGTGCGCCGACCGCCGGATGCACGGCGGGCCGCGCCACCCCGCCTACAGTCTCACCATGAGTGACGGACTGATTACGGGTACTGCCGGTCCTGCGGGCCCCACCAGGGCGTTCGGGCAGGAGAGGGTGCGGCGGCCCCGCGTTCTGTCGCCCTTGCGGGAGCATCTGCGGGACACCATGTGGTTCGCGCCGACCGCGGGGCTCGTGGGTTCCATGGTGCTGTGGTGGGCCGCGGCGGAGCTGGACGCGGAGATCGTACGGATGCTCCAGGAGAGCCGCGACTACGACGTGATCAAGAGCCTGATCGGTGTCGCCAACGACGCCAAGGCGGTGATCAACACGATCGGCAGCGCCATGATGACCTTCATCGGGGTGGTCTTCAGCATCTCGCTGGTGGCCGTGCAGATGGCCAGCGGGCAATTCAGCCCACGCGTGGTGCGGCTCTACGTACGGTCGCGCATCACCAAGGCCACGCTCACCGTCTTCATGGCGACGTTTCTGTTCGCACTGATGACGCTGACCTCGTTCGACAGCGAGCGGGATCCGCGCCTGGTGACGAACGTGCCGCTGATCGAGTCGATCCTGGCGCTGCTGATGGTGCTGGTGAGCCTCCTGTTGTTCGTGGCCTATGTGAACGGGACGGTCCGGATGATGCGGATCGGTTTCGTGATCGACCGGATCGCCAGGGACGCGCTGCGGGTAGCGGCCAGACAGCCGATCGAGCTGCCGGTGGACGCCGGCCGGCTCGGCCCGGAGACCGCCCGGATCACGCATCACGGCAGAGCCGGGGTGCTGCGGGACGTGAACATCGCGCGGGCGGTGCGGGCCGCCCGGCGCCAAGGCGTCGTCCTGCGGCTGATTCCGCGCATCGGGGACTTCGTGGTGCCGGGCACGCCGGTCTTCACGGTGCACGGCGGGGCGGCACCGTCGCGGCGGGCCCTCAGGTACACCGTGTCGGTGGGGGTCGAGCGGACCTTCCACCAGGATCTCGGCTTCGGTCTGCGGCAACTGTCCGACATCGCCCTGCGGGCCCTGTCCCCCGCGGTGAACGACCCGACCACCGCCGTGCAGGCCCTCGACCGCATCGTGCAGTTCCTGGCATCAGTCGCCCCGTACCCGCTGGGCGCACTCGGCCACCGCGACCGGCTCGGGGCGATCCGGCTCGTGCAGTCGGTGCCGGACTGGACCGCGCTGGTGGATCTCGGGTTCGCCGAGATCAGGGCGTACGCGCCCGGCAATCCGCAGGTCACCCGGCGCATGCTGGCCGGCCTCGACGACCTGCTGCTGCTCGCCCCCGAGGAGCGCCGCGAGCCGCTGCTCCGGCACCGGGACCTTCTCGCGCAGGCCGTGCAGCGCTCGGTGCCGGAGCCCGCCGACCGCGCGTTCGCCCTGCGTCCGGACCGCCAGGGCATCGGTTGAGGCCGGCGGCCCCTGGGGTCAGTCGCCGCAGCGTCCCGAACGCAGGGAGCGCAGATGCTCACTGGACTTGCGGGCGAAGGCGTAGGACTCCACCGGGTTGTCATGCTCGGTCTGCCAGTGGTGGTAGCGCCTGCCGTGGTGGGTGCGCGCGGTCACCTTCGACAGGAACTTCTTGTAGTCGATGTCGCCGTCCCCGACGTCGGACATGCGGTAGCCGTCACGGGTCGTCTCGTCGCGCACCCCGTCCTTGACGTGGAAGAGCGGATAGCGGTGCGGCTGCCTGAGGACGTAGTCGACCGGCTCAAAGGGGGCGGGCCTGCCGTCGGGCCGCTTGCCGAACCGGAACTGGGCGCAGTAGGCCCAGTAGATGTCCATCTCCAGATACACGTGGTCGGGCTCGGTCTCGGCGAGCAGCACGTCGTAGAGGCGGACGTTCGGCTTGTCCGTGGCGAAGGAGAACTCCTCGGCGTGGTTGTGCTGGTAGAACTTCATGCCCCGCGCGCGGGCCGCCTCTCCGTAGGTGTTGAAGTCCTCGGCCGCGCGCTTCCAGGCGTCGACGGTCGAGCCGTAGCGGAAGGGGCCCGACGCGGTCCCGATGTGCTTGAGCCCGAGGGCCTCGGCGTCGTCGAGGACCTTGGTGAGGTTCTGCGCGAACGTATACGCGTTCGGGTTGTTGTCGTCGTAGTAGCCGACGTGGGACCCGATGGGGTGCAGACCGTGGTCGCGGGCCAGCGCCTTGAGCTGTGCGAGGGTGATGGCGCCCGCCGAGCCCTGGCTGTATCCGGCGAACTCGATCTCGTCGTAGCCGTACTTCTCCAACTCGGCGAATACGGCCGCGAAACCGAGGGTGTGGACCTTGTCGCGGAGGCTGTAGAGCTGGATGCCCAGGCGGCCGGGCGGCAGTACGGGCCGGCCGCGGCCCTTCTCCCCCGCGCTGGCCGGGGTGGTGGCGGCGACGAGGGCCGCGGCGGTGGCGCCCGCGGCGACGCCGAGCATGCCGCGTCGGCTGAGTCTGTGGGCGAGGTCCGGGTCTGCGAGGGCTGGTTTGCGGTTCATGGGGTTCTCCTCGGCTTGGCTCGGGGTCGTCTCAGGGATGGGTTCGAGAAACGGTTCAGGGATCGCTGGGGGTCGGACCCTGATGGCAGGGCCCGAGCCGTCTGGTTCAGTGGAGATCAAGCAGATTCCGCGGCGCGGGCGGTGAAGCTAGTGCAGGCCCGCGAGGCGGAGGAGCAGCGATTTCACATCGGTGGCCGCGACGCGGCCGCTGACGGCGCGGGGGGTGGAGCACAGAATGAGCGGACTTTCGTCCTCACTCGTGGGGAGGCGGCCATGGCTGCCGCGAATAGGTGAGGGATCCAGGGGCACGACCGCCATGCGGTAGCGCATGCCGAGCTTCTTGCGGGCCAGCGCGCCCGCGGCCTTGAGGCGGACGTAGGGGTCCTCGGGGTCCATGAAGAGTTCGACGGGGTCGTAGCCGGGTTTGCGGTGGATCTCGACGAGCTGCGCGAAGTCGGGCGCGCGGGCGTCGTCGAGCCAGTAGTAGTACGTGAACCAGGCGTCCGGCTCCGCGACGGCGACGAGTTCGCCCGAGCGCGGATGGTCCAGGTGGTGTGCCTTCTTGCCCTCGTCGTCCAGGAGTCGCTCGATGCCGGGGACGTCCTGGAGCGCGGCGCGGGTGGCCTCGAGGTCTTCCGGGCGGCGTACGTAGACGTGGGCGATCTGGTGGTCGGCGACGGCGAAGGCGCGGGAGGCCATCGGGTCGAGGTACTCCATGCCGTCCTGGGTGTGCACCTCCAGCAGGCCCGCGCGGCGCAGGACGCGGTTGATGTCGACCGGCCGGTTCACACGGGTGATGCCGTACTCGGACAGGGCGACGACGGTGCGTCCCTCGTTCCTGGCGTCGTCCAGGAGCGGGGCGAGGGTCGCGTCCAGGTCGGCCGCGGCCCGGCGGGAGCGCGGGTCGTCGGGGCCGAAGCGTTGCAGGTCGTAGTCGAGGTGAGGGAGGTAGCACAGGGCCAGATCGGGGTGGCGGGTTTCGATGATGTGCCGGGTGGCGTCGACGATCCAGCGGCTGGAGACGATGTCGGCGCCGGGGCCCCAGAAGTGGAAGAGGGGGAAGGTGCCGAGTCTGTCGGTGAGTTCGTCGTGCAGAGCCGGCGGCCGGGTGTAGCAGTCGGGTTCCTTGCGGCCGTCGGCGTAGTAGACGGGGCGGGGGGTGACGGTGAAGTCGGTGTCGGCGCCCATCGCGTACCACCAGCAGATGTTGGCGACGGTGTAGCCGGGGTGCGCGCGACGTGCGGCGTCCCACAGCTTGTCGCCGGCGACGAGACCGTTGTGCTGGCGCCACAAAAGTACGTCGCCGAGTTCACGGAAGTACCAGCCGTTGCCGACGATGCCGTGCTCGGCGGGGGTGGTGCCGGTGAGGAAGGTGGACTGGGCCGCGCAGGTCACCGCGGGCAGGACGGTGCCGAGCGGGGCCCGGGATCCGGACTGGCCGAGCGACTTGAGGTGGGGCATGTGGTCGAGGA